>VGIH01000129.1 GCA_016867965.1 Betaproteobacteria bacterium
AAGTGGGATTTGGGTTTTGTTGGTCTTTGGTGTTTGCCCAGGTCGAGTATTTCCTGGGATTAAATTACTTTACTTGGAACTGGCAAACACTCGCCATGATTGGCTATGTCATCATAGGACCATCATTGATTGCGTATCGGTGTTGGGGGCTTGGGGTCAATCAAGCAGGCGCAACGGTAGCCACCTTCTTTACAAACTTGATTCCAGTGTTCACTGCAATTCTCTCAACACTGCTGCTGCAAAAACCACCCGAGCTCTACCACGGCGTGGCATTTGCATTCATTTTGTGTGGCATCGTTTTATCCCTCAGTGTTCCGCGACGCCTTACTTAGAGTCGTTGAACTTGCACTAACCGCCACCGAATCGGCCCGCCGACCGCACCCTTGACCCCCGGACCAAATTGCAAAGCAATCGGACCTTCTTTAAAGCGACCATCATTGACGCGCGTTGTTTCAATCCCATTGAGTTTGACAATGATTTCTGGACCAACGGCGCGGATTTCCATGACATTCCACTTGCCACCGGCTAAATTAGTAATGGGTGTTTTCACTGGAGCGACATCCACAATCGCCCCCGTACCAAATTTAGGCTCCGGTCGTATATCCCAAATGTTGACTTCGTAGGAACTAGCGGCAGCAATCGTGGTTGGATTGGTGACCCGAATGAAGATGCCGCTATTGGTATCGGTCTCTGCCCAGAATTCGGCACGTATGTAAACGTCTTTGTAAGACTCTTTGGTGAGTAAAAATCCGGCCTTGCCACGATCAGCCACAATCAGATTATTTTCGACTCGCCAGTTTGCATCACCAACCTGGTGAAAGTTTTCAAGACCTTTGCCATCGCGGATTAAATCAGTGGAAGAGGTTGAGAGGTGGGAGCAGGCAGTCAAACAAAAAACAAGTCCAAGAATCCAAGCGCGCGTCATGGTGAGGCCCTTCGGTTGGTTGTAACACCATCATAACGAATACCAAAAGTGGAGTCTATAAGTAGGCCAACCAACGACCCATCCCAATCACGCTTGCCCAACTCGCAAGTGAGATCAGGGCTTGGGCTTTACTGATTTAAGTCGTACAGCCAAATTGCTTGGCAATCAAACTCTCGATTGTTTGCTAAGATCAATGAACGCATGTCTCCTAACTTAATTACAAAGTACTCTTGTGACCAATTCGCCACTTCTTCATGCTAACAGGGTTAGTAAACAATTCTCAGCTAATCGGTGGCTATTTCAAAACCTTGATTTTGTCGTTTCTGCGAACGAACAGTTGGCATTGCGTGGCGAATCAGGAGTCGGCAAATCAACCCTATTAAATATTTGCGCTGGTCTGGAGAAGGTTGACGCTGGGGAGGTTTTATATCTAGGTCAAGCGCTAAGTCAAATGACAGAGACAGATCGCCTACGCTATCGGCGGGACTCATTAGGTTTTGTCTTTCAGGCCTTTCATCTTCTACCTCATTTAACGGCTATGCAAAATATCATGGTTCCAAGCCTTTTGAGTGGCCAAACTCGAATCCAGGCTATGCACGATGCTAAAAGTATTGCTGAACAATTAGGCTTAACTTCAAGACTCGATGGATTTCCTACCGAACTGTCGGGTGGTGAACAACAACGGGTTGCAATTGCTCGAGCTCTTGTTCATCAGCCATGTCTGGTTCTAGCTGATGAGCCAACGGGTAATTTAGATCCGAGTACTGCTAAACAGGCGCTTGAGACATTATGTTCTATATGCCGGAGTAGCGGAGCGGCATTAGTGATGGTCACACACTCTGAACAAGCGGCAAGTATGCTTGATCGGCAACTGATCTTAACTCCCCAAGGCCTTTCTGAACCACTTGCAATGACAAAACAGAATGCGTAGTGGCAGCATCACCCTCTTTGGATGGTGCACATGGTTAGCCTATCGTACTCAGCCAGGACGCTGGCTAATGGCTGGGCTCAGTATTGCCATCGGTGTCGCGCTCGCGGTAGCAATTCATACGGTCAATCGATCGGCACTAACTGAATTTAATCGTGCGCTCGATATGGTTAATGGGCAAGCTAGCGCCCAAGTAATAGCGCCTTGGGGTCTATTTGATGATCAACTCTTTGATCGAATCTACCAACAACATCATGCATTAGGGATCGAAATCCTTAGTCCAGTACTAGAAATACGCACTGATCAGGTACCAGTTATTGGACTCGATCTCTTTTTAGCTGCTCAAGTAACTCCAGCGCTTATGCCATTGGTTGAGTCGGGTACACGTGATGACTTGTTTGCAGCAGACGCACTCTTTTTATCCCCACAAGCGATGCGTGAGCTTAATCTAACCATAGGAGAACGAATTCGTTTTCAGGTTGGCTTTGATGTGGTTGATTTGCGGATAGTTGGGACAGTGCCTGGAGCAATCGGTCAATCACTGGCGGTAATGGATCTTGGGCTTGCGCAATGGCGTTTTAATCAATTGGGAAAAATTTCACGAATTGATCTAAAACTTAATCAACCTCATGACATTTTAGATATCAGTAAACGCCTGATGGCATTTGAACCTAATTTACAACTCATGACTCCATCGATTCGTGAGCAACGTTTATCAAACATGTCGCGCGCTTATCGCGTGAACCTGGCGGTATTAGCCTTAGTTGCTTTATTAACCGGCGCTTTTTTAGTATTCGTTGCAGTTGGTTTTTCAGTAATTGCCCAAAAGTCGCAACTGACGCTTCTTCGCACTCTAGGCGCAAGCCGAAGGTGGTTGATGAGTTTGATCGTATTACAAGGGGGTGGTGTGGCCTTCATGGGTGGATTGTTAGGGATCTTTGCTGGTTATGGACTCGCAGCCATTCTTTTGGTTTGGAGTGGTGGCGACCTTGGGGCTGGGGCATTTACCATGCGTTCGTTAGCCCCTGAGCTTGATCTGCCAATCATGTTAGGGTTTTGGGCACTGGCAGTCGGTGTTGGCATATTCGCCTCTTACATACCAGCGCGATCTGTTTTGGCAATAGAGGGCGCCCGCCAGTTACGCGCCGGTGCAGCGGAACATGCCTTAAATCGCCTCACAAAACCATGGCCCGCTGTTCTCTTGGCGGGTCTTGGCTTATTTTTATTTTTTGCTCCAGCGCTAGATGGATTGCCAATTGGGGCCTATCTAGCGATTGCATGCATTCTATTAGCGGGGGTCATGCTGACCCCTTGGTTGATTCAGTTGGTATTTACCAGGCTACTCGGGAAGCTTACGCTTGGCACTCCAAGTGTATGGGCAGTTTGGCGACTCGGACAGGCACCAAGTGCTGCGGCAAGTTTAATTGTTGGGGTGATAGCGACAGTAGCTCTGACCGTCGCAATGATGATCATGATTGCAAGTTTTAGAGATTCGATGATCACTTGGCTCGATCGCGTGTTACCTGCAGATGTTTACTCAAGCACACAAAGTGGTGTACGTCAAATGAACTTTTCACCTCAGTTATTAGAGCAGGTTCTAAAACTTCCTGAAGTGGCAAATGCAGAACTTGATCTGCATCAACCACTCACCATGCGTCCTGACCGTCCTGATGTGATGCTTTTGGTGCGTCAGTTATCGCATACGGATCCTGGATTACGATTACCATTGACCGGAAAATTGCAGGTAAATCCTGGATTCGTCAATGTTTATATATCCGAAGCGATGGTTGATTTGTATGGCTGGCAACCAGGCATGCAGGTTCAACTACCGCTGCAACAACCACTCTCAGTATGGGTCGCTGGCGTTTACCGCGATTATGGACGGCAACATGGCTCAATTTCAATTGCGACAGATGATTACCAGCGGCACACGCAAGATACGCGAAGAACTGCGCTCGTGATTTGGCTTAAGTCCCAGGTGTCAGCAGATGCATTTTTATCAACATTAGCCACGCGTATCCCTGAGCTTGAGTCGGTTAAATTCATGACTACAACCGAAATTCGGGAATTATCGTTAACGATTTTTGATCAAAGTTTTGCGATCACTTATGCACTCGAGTTCGCAGCACTTTTGGTTGCCATTTTTACCGTTGCTACTGGATTTGCTGGGCAGATCATATTGCGCCAAAAAGAATTTACTTTGTTTGCAGTCTTGGGACAGGCACTTAAAGAGCGCAGAGCATGGTTGATTCGTGAGGCTCTTTATTTATTGACTATTGCTACGGTTTGGGGAAGCGTCTTGGGACTAATCATCAGTCAAGTGCTAATTCATCGTGTTAATCCACAATCATTTTATTGGACCATGGAGACCCATATTCCATATTGGATGGTATTGGGCTTATGTTTAGTAGTCATTCTGGCTGGTGTTGGGGCTATTTTTTGGGCGCTTGGAAAGCACTTCGATGAACAAGGTTTCACTCGACAACTAAAGCAGGATTAAGAATCATGTCTAAGCGCGATTTATATCGAATGTTATTTGTAAACCGACGTGCATTCTGGTATCGAGCTGCTGCCATCCTCTCGCTTCTTGAGAGTAAGACTCCGCATGCGACAGTGATCTACCCAGCTGTTCAAAAGCGACCCCTTCATTTTCCTCGAGACCATGGAGCCCATCCTGAATTTCGTACGGAGTGGTGGTA
>VGIH01000130.1 GCA_016867965.1 Betaproteobacteria bacterium
ATCTCTCGGTTTTTGAGCGTTCGCCCGATCGCATACCGTAACCCAATTGACTGGCCCTGGTTTACGGTTACGCAACACACTACAGCTCTGTAACCAAGCTTGCCATGCCTCACTTAATTTATCTTCATCCCAACCCGGTATCTCAGAAAACTCCACAGGTGTTAATGCCGCTGATGAACTACTGTCATCGGTAACAACGGTTTCAGTGACTTTCGGAGTACGCGATAAGTTGCTCGGGCTACTTACCTTAGGCGCTTGAGAAACTGGCTTGGTTGGCGGCACAGCGCACGATGTAAGAAAAAGGCTCGCTATCACAACACAGAATGCGGTTTTACTAACTACAATGAGGTAACTCCAATTCCAGAAAATCATCATGCTCGCTCAGTTATTTGATGAATATCCCATGCTCTTATTTGTGCTAGAAGCATTTCTAGCTCTGATTATTCTATTAGCAATTGTGTTTTGGACCGGTAAGGGCCGTAGAGACTAGAGAAATTAGTCACTCAATATTTTGGAAAGAAATTCTTTGGCCCGTGGCGATCGTTCATCGGGATGATTAAAGAACTCATCACGAGTGCAATCTTCCACAATTCTTCCTTGATCCATAAAAATAACGCGATCGCTAACCTTCTTGGCAAACCCCATTTCATGAGTGACTACGCACATAGTCATCCCCTCTTGTGCTAACTTGACCATCACGTCCAAAACCTCGCCAACCATTTCGGGATCAAGTGCGGAGGTTGGCTCATCAAACAACATGACAATTGGATCCATGCATAAAGCTCGTGCAATTGCAACGCGTTGTTGCTGGCCACCAGAGAGCTGGCCAGGAAATTTATCTTTTTGCTCCAATAATCCAACCCGCTCTAAATATTTAAGGCCATGTTGTTTAGCCTCTTCAAGACTACGATTTAGTACTTTTATCTGAGCAATGGTTAAGTTCTCCATCACGGATAAATGGGGAAACAATTCAAAGTGCTGAAACACCATACCAACCCTCGAGCGAAGCTTGGGCAAATTTGTATTGGGATCATGCAGGTGAATACCATCAACCGTCAACTCACCCTCTTGAAATGGCTCCAGCGCGTTAATAGTTTTAATTAAAGTGGATTTACCTGACCCTGATGGGCCGCAAATTACCACAACCTCGCCCTTATGAATCACCGTCGAGCAATCTGTCAGCACTTGAAACTGACCGTACCATTTAGAAATATGTCGAAGCGCAATCATATTAATAACTTTCTGAATTAGCGAATAATCGCTACTTTTTCCTGAATACGCTTAACAATTCGGGATAGCGTAAAACAAATTAGAAAATACGTAACAGCTGCCAACAAATAAGTCTCAATCGGTCGGCCAAAATTTTTACCTGCAATCTCAAACCCTTTTAAAAGATCATAAGCGCCAATGGCATACACCAAAGAAGTATCTTGAAACAAAATGATAGTTTGGGTCATAAAGACAGGAATCATATTTCGAAAGGCCTGGGGCAAAACCACTAATCGCATGTTTTGTGAATAGGTCATTCCAAGGGCTTGGCCAGCATATACTTGCCCTTTTGGAATCGATTGAATTCCAGCGCGTACGATTTCCGAAAAGAAAGCTGCCTCAAAGGCAATAAAGGTAATGATTGCTGATAGATTCACCCCGATGGGCTTGCCAATAATCAGTGGAATCAACAGGAAGAACCATAAAATCACCATGACAAGAGGAATGGATCGCATGGTGTTAACGTAAGCAGTTGCAGGTAACACCAGCCATGGCTTACCAGACAAACGCATCAATGCAAGAATAGTACCCACCAAAATTCCACCAATCGTTGCGATCACGGTGAGCTGAATACTAAAAATCAAACCCTTTTGAATATAGTTTGTAAATAAAGTCCAGTTATAGAAAGTAAGATCAAGATTCATCATGATTTTCTTGGTCTCTTAATGTCCCGATGAATTACTTGACGCAATAAAACCCGGAACACGTGTTTTTTTCTCAATCCAGGTCATCACCCGATTGACTGAAAATGCTGAAATCATGTACAGGCCAGTCACTGCCAAATAGATTTCGATACCGCGTGATGTTTCCTCTTGTGCCTGCATTGCAAAGAGGGTAAGTTCTGGTACAGACACAGCAAAGGCAACCGATGAGTTTTTCACAATATTCATACACTCGGAGGTTAGCGGTGGAATGATGATTCGTAGACCCATCGGCAATAAGACATATTGGTAGCTTTGCGCTGTAGTCATCCCAAGAGCAATTGCAGCATACCGCTGCCCTCTTGGTAGTGATTGAATGCCGGCTCGAACTTGTTCTGCGATTCTGGCAGAAGTAAATAACCCTAATGCGATGCTAACCAAAAGATAGGATGGAAAGCTCTTCATAATCGGAAACAAAGCCGGCACAACGTGGTACCAAAGGAATACCTGAACGAGCAATGGGATATTGCGGAAAAGCTCAACCCAAGCAGTGGCAAAACTAATGAGGATCTTTTGAATGAAATGATTCTGGGGCAACGTCCTCAAGGTACCAATCACCACACCCATGATGAGGGCCAAAATAAGACTTAAAGCAGCAACCGCTAAGGTCCACCCCCAAGCCTTAAATAGCCAATCCAAATAGGTTGGATCAACATTGGGATCCATTCCAAACAAAAAAGAGAAGCAGCGCGGGGCTGCTTCTCCGGTTAAAGTGTCCTTACAAAAGACACTCCAATCTAAGGTCATATCAAACTCACAATGAACCTTTTAAATTACTTCTTCTGATAATCCTCGGCAGGACGATCATTTGGATTCGACCATGCTTGTTTCGTACTCTCAGACAAGGCTAAACCAACTCGTGCATTCTTCGGTGGAATTGGCTGTAAAAACCATTTGTCCCAAAGCTTTGCAAGGGTGCCATCCTTCATCATTCTAATAATGCTCGTATCGACTGCCTTCTTAAATGAAGGGTCGTCTTTACGCATCATGATAGCAATCGGCTCAACCGCTATTACCTCTCCTACAATTCGGTAATCACTTGGATTCTTTGCATTGGCGATATTGCCGGCCAAGATTGAGCCGTCCATCACAAACGCATCGGCGCGGCCAGACTCTAAAAGCAAAAAGCTATCAGCATGATCCTTGCCAAACACTTCTTCGAAATTCACACCAGTCGCTCTCTCATGTTTACGCAAAAGTTGAACTGATGTTGTACCAGTGGTTGTGGCAACCTTTTTACCATTTAATTGATTTAATGATGTAATGCCTGAATTTGCTTTGACAGCAATCCGGATCTCCTCAACATAGGTAGTCACTGCAAAAGCTACATCCTTTTGACGGGTGGCATTATTGGTCGTTGAACCGCACTCAATATCAACCGTGCCATTTTGCAAAAGAGGAATACGGTTTTGTGAAGTGACTGGAGTGTACTTAATGTCCAAAGTCTTCATGTTGAGCTGTTTTTGAATGTTGCGAAGAACATCATTACAAATTTCAACATGAAAACCGGCATATTTACCATCGCCCAAGGTATACGATAGGGCTCCTGATGACTCTCGAACACCCATCGTAACAACCCCAGTTGATCTAATTTTGTCCAAGGTGCTTTGTTGAGCATGTACGCTTGGCACAGAAAACAGCCCAAGCATTGAAACCGCAAGCGGCAAAAAGAAAGCTTTTTTCATAAAAATCCTTTGGTTTTAGATGGATAAAAACAGCGAATTGATTTTTTAGCAGAAAAATAGGCAATATTTAATCTAAACCTAGCCCAATTAGGGTTAATCCTAGAAAATTTGAGCTCTCGGATTTGAGTTTCGCAAATTAGTGCAAGGTTCTTGGCATCACCAGGGCAAACTCTGGGATGGTTGCCTGAAAAAACTGGGCATCCTCGGTGACGCAAAAATATTCCCCGCGCATCGTACCGGCTGGGGTGGGGAGAGTTGCCCAACTGGTGTACTCAAAATGCTCGCCAGCTCGTAAAAGTGGTTGCTGGCCAACCACCCCCAAACCCTTCACTTCTTGAACTTCACCTTCGCCATCGATAATGAACCAATGGCGGGCAATCAGCTGAACACTGGCCGTTCCAGTATTACGAATCGTCACGGTATAGGCAAACGCGTATTGCTGATTATCGGGATCTGATTGCTCGGAAAGGTACTGGGGGCGGACGTTAACGGTAATTTCAGGTGGATTCATGAGGAGCATTCTGCGCCATCCCAACCCCGTTCGCAAGATAGAATCTAGGTATGAATGACAAAAAGCACTCAAATGAGCCCTAATTCCGCCATCATTGCCCCTTCGATTCTGTCAGCCGACTTTGCCAAACTAGGCGAAGAAGTGAAGGCCGTCTTGGATGCCGGGGCCGATTGGATTCATTTTGACGTGATGGATAACCATTATGTGCCCAATTTAACTGTTGGGCCCTTGGTTTGTGAGGCAATTCGTCCCCATGCGATCAAAAACGGTAAACCGGCCATGATCGATGTCCACCTGATGATTGAGCCAGTTGATCGGATTGTTCCGGATTTTGCCAAAGCAGGCGCCAATCTGATTAGCTTT
>VGIH01000131.1 GCA_016867965.1 Betaproteobacteria bacterium
CCAACGTACGCCATCCACTACCATAAATCCTGGATGGGAATTAGTGCGGTCATATTGAACCCGTTTGACTTCATCACGATAGGTAATCTTTTGGCAATTGGATAAGGTCATTTCATTTTGTAGGCGACTTTGACCACTCACATCCATGGTGCGTTCGGTTCCGGCGCCGCGATTGGTTTGACTCACTCCAGTGCCTTGATAGCCGATGCGGGTTGACAAAACCCCATTGGGTTGAAATCCATAGGTACCACGTACCGTACCGAAAATCGCCCCAGAACTGGCAAAACCTCCCGAGCCAGAAATCGAGGTGTGATAGAAGTGCCCAGTGGAGAAGAAATTTAAATATTCCGCCCCGGAACCCACTAAACGATAAAAGCACATTTGAGCCCGCTCACCGCTGGGACGACCCAAGATTTCCGGTTGCGTGTATTCACGCGCTTCTAATGCGGCGCCTTGACGACACGCTCCCGGATTAACTGATCCTGGGGGGGTTCCTGCTACTGAGGCGCGCGCTGCTGGCGTGGAAGCTGTAGCAGCTTGTTCTGGACGGCTTTGACTTACGCGCTCCGGGGTAATGGATGTCTCATAAAACTGTCCGTTACGAAACAGCTTGATTGGTATCGAGCGGCCAGATAGGACTTGGCTTTGCAATTGACTTTCGGTTTGCTGAGATAGGGGGGTGTTACCAAAATGGGTGATGATGTCATCGCGCTGCAATCCCGTTTTTGCTGCCGGGCCACTGGGCATGACTTCAGTGACAATGTAACCAATACCAGAATATTCTCTTGGAAAACGCAGACGTTGTGCATTATTAGTATCTAACCAATTCCCGCGCACCCCAAAGTCTGCGGGATTGACAGAATTGGGATCATCGATTGGTTTGCCTTCTAATGCATTTCCAAGGTCCGACAATGCTTTTCCAATCTCACCCAAACCTTTAAGAAAATCAGAAAATCCACCTTGCGCATGTGCAGGTGGTGTGAGAAGTAAAAAAAGAGTCAGAAAACCTGCGAGGGACTTTTTCATGATCAAAATCCTGTGCTTTTTTGAAAACATTAGCACTTTTCACTGATTTTGTGAATTCGTTGTTTTCTTTGATTTAGTGCACTCTTTTGGTTCCTTGGGAATGCCCATCGTTTTCTTGGCTTCACCCAGGCTTACCATGGATTCGGTATGTTGTCCTGCTTTGTGCTGCTCTTCGCCCTTGGCGCGCAAGCTCTTTACCTTCGTCATATCAGCAGCGCTTAACTTGGCGGTTGGTATAGCAGCATCAATCTTTTTTATTTCACCAGGGCAGCCGTGTGCCAAGGCAAAACTTGATAGACACATAAGGGATGTAGCTAGTAGTACTTTTTTACGTAATTCTCCTAAATTGGTTTGAAGTTAAATCCACACAAATAGTAATCTAAAACCAAGATTATTGTTGCTTTGAACCCTCGACAATACGGCGCCCTAAGGAAATCGCATAGGGGGCGGTTCTCGCCCGCAACATCGGATCAGCAGCGCCTTCCACTCCAGCAGGCATGATATTGGGGTCAAAGGTAATGTTTAAACACGGGCCGCTGCCATCAGGTGCGACCGACACAATTTTGAGAACACCCAAAGTCATTTTTTTACGTCCATCGGGAAGGGGAACGGTTGCGTTGGTGAGCGTATCGCCGGCTTGGGCGAGTTCTAGATTAAAGTTAAAAGCCGCATTGCCCGCTGCGACCCGTTGACGCAAATCATCAAACAAGAAGTTAGGACCTTTTGCTTTGGCGTCTTCATCGCTTAAAGTTTGTACACCACCGACCGGTTCAAAAACCCATTTACCCCACACCTTCTCTTTTTTGGCATTGGAGAAGCCAAAGCCATGCACTCCCCAATAATTAGTGGCCACATAACTTGCTGGAACTGGCTGAGAAGCAAAGTATTTACCTTGGATCAATACTTCCGGATTAGCATCAGCAAACGCCTTCACCTTTGCGGGATCAGCCGATTTCGTGGCGGGATCAGGCTGCAACGATTGCAAGCGACCCATGAGTTGATCGGGAGTGGCAGCACCAAACACCGGTGCAGAGATGTTCCCCATTTGCCACACTTCATTTTTGGGCAAATTAAATTGCAGAGCTAAATTACGTTGCGTTTTGGTGTTATCCGCCGCCTTGGGGTTGCCACCGCCCACTGAAAAACGAACCACCACCGGAATTGGTTTGCCACTAAATGCGGAAGCCGTGGAGATCTTGCGACCCTCGGCACTGCCAATAAACTCGCCAGTAGCACAAATTCCTTTGGCACCCGAGCGCCGAAAGCCCTCAAACTTACCACCGGTCGCTTCAAACTGATTGACCATCGCATTGGGGTCAGGATTGGCGTGGACTAATGCGGGGGTCAAACTGACCAGTCCTAAGGAAACTGCTAGAGAAGATGCGAGGCAAGAACTTGTTATTTTCATAAAGATAGCCCTATTGTGCTTAGATCACTAAATCGTACCACCGTTTAGAAAAAAAAGCAGTGGCTAGCAAAAATTACTTCGCTGCAGTAAATCACTCAGCGCGCTCTTGCTTCTTCCAGACACTGGCAAGCCATGGCTGTTGCTCCAAGGGTAGGCCTGCTGGTCGATAGTAGTGCTCAATCTCCACAAAATGGGCTTGGGTCATCCATGTGCGCCAGCCCTCTAGATCGTGGTAGAACCCAAAGCGCTCGCCATACCATTGCGCTTGATTCTGTCCGCGTGGATTAGAACTAAAGAGAACACCATGGGGCTTTAGGCAATTCCAAAGATCGCCTAATACTCTGGGTAACTCCTCAAGTGGAATATGAAAAAGTACAGCATTGGCAAACACGCCATCAAAATAGGCAGGTGGTAAATCAAGGGCAAAAAAATCCTGGACCCAGACCTCACAGCCACTGACCGAGCGGGCAATGCGGGCCGCCTCAGCACTTCCTTCTAAACCAATAGCCTCATGACCAAGCTTGGTCAAGGTTTGTAGGTCACGACCAGGACCACAGCCAAAATCCAGAATACGCAATGGCGCGGGTGCTGCAATGGCACGCAAGAGCGCATCAATGTTTTGCAAAACATCATGGTCTTTGGTACCCTCAAAGTACGAAGCGGCGTGTTGATCGTAATGACCGATATTCCTTTGGGCAATGAGGCGCGCAGCAGCCGATAGTGGCGAGTTATCCATTCTACTTCAAGCTATTGAGGACGATTTGGAAGATATGCAAAACAAGCAAGAGAATTAGAGGTGATAAATCTAAAGCACCCAGCTTCGGAGTCATTCTTTGAATCGGTCCCAATAACGACCTCATTAAAAGTTACTTTCGTAACGATCCTAAAAGTGCTAAGCTGAGTGCATGACGTCGGTATTGGCATCTTGCTCTGTTTTTCAATACGTAGTTATTGTAACACAAACCTTTACTCACCACCGATTAGGTTAGATGAATATGCGTCAGATCAACAAAATCCTTGTCGTCAATGTACTACTGACCGCTTTAGTCTTAGTTGGCTGTCAAGGAGAAGATGCCATCACAAAATGTGTAAAAGCAAATATCCAATCTGATATCGATAGTGGCAAACTCACTAAAACGGATACCACGGCGATAACCCAAGCGGAAGCTAAGTTCCGCGCCTCTTGCATGGAGAGTATGGAGCAAAAGGCATATTAATTCTTTGCATTACCAACCCAAGTAGCCAATCGTTTAAAACCGAAAGTAAGACTTCGGATCTAGGGCGAAGCGAAAAGCCATTGGCATTGTTGTACTAAGCCTTAGGTCGCAGGTTCGACTACTGCTGGGCAAACCAGATTTGGATGATATTAACTGTGTGGATTGTGGCGATTGTGGCGGAGATTGGCCATCCATGAGACCCGTGGCGGTGGGGCGGTGATACCAGGTGGAATCTGAGAGACTACGGGCATCTGGTGGAATGATATGGAATCTGTCGGCAAACCTGACAAATTAGAAAGTGATTCCTTTGGATCCACAGGACATTCCAAGGCATAGAGTGGTCCCTGCTATGCCAAAAACTGTAAAGTATGTGTCCGGTATAAAGTGTTCGCGATGTGTTAGGTAGCACAATCAAAACCATCCACGTTGAGTTTTTTAAAACACAACAAATTCCTTTGCTTATTTCAGAGAATTGGCAGGGGTAAATCCGGACCTTAGTTCAATCCAGACTTAAGGAAAACCTTACAGACTTATCAAAAATATGTGTTAATGTTTCTTATATTTATAGTCTGATATATGAAGTAAGTAATGAAACTTATTTAAAAAGACAGAATTTATTTTTAGCGACAGTTTTTTGATGTGTTTTAACTCGAAGGAGTGAGGCAAATTTCAGAACTGTCGCCGCGTTAATGTGCCGTATCCGATTTTAAATTGAAGGAGACGTTATGGACATTCATGAGTACCAAGCCAAATCGCTGCTATCGGGATTTGGTGTTAGGGTACCCCAGGGCGGAGTTGCTTACAGCTCGGATCAGGCGGTGTATGTCGCTACCGAATTAGGTGGTGCACATTGGGCGATCAAAGCCCAGA
>VGIH01000132.1 GCA_016867965.1 Betaproteobacteria bacterium
TAACATCGCTACCTTGCCATACAAATTGCACATCACCTTTCACATTTGAACCCGATCGCGACTCTAAGTTCGCGCTTGCTTTTTGTCCTGAGCCCCCACCCATGGGGTTACATCCAGCAACAAGGCCTGCAACGGATAGTGCGACTACAATTTTTATGGTGTTCATGATCGTCTCCTTATGGTATCGATCATTTACTCTATGCCTTAATTGGAGTGAAGGCTAGGCGACTTAGGGTTTTAGCTAGGTAAATGTCTGACAAACTAGGCTATTTAGCTGATTTTTTCTTACGACAGGCCTCAGAGCAGTACAACACACTCTCCCAGTTTTTGGCCCAAGACTTACGCCAGGTCATGGTGCGGCCACATGCGGCACAGGGCTTACTGGGTAAATAGCTTTTATTGCCTTTAAATGGGGTGCTCATGGTGCCAGCCGTGCTACCTTGATCTAGTAATCACCCCATTGATTTGATGAGCGATCAGGAAATCAAGAATTACAAAGGGATGATTTTCCTTAAAAAGGCATCATCAGTGCTTAATGGTCTTTGTCATTCGATCCACGGCTGCCAAAAATGATAATAAGCAGTGTGGCGATCCCGACTCCAGAAAATATGAATCCAAGGGTTACGCTTGTAATTTCCATATTGATATCTCCTTTAAATCGTAATTAATGATCAAGATTAGCACTTTTAAGGGTGGGTAGCTTCGTTATCGTCTTCTGCGCTTTTTCCATGTGTACGCTTCACCGTTGGGAAACTTGCCATTTAGGATTCCATCCGCCCCAAACTTACCCACAACTTCCATCCCATTAAACTGAATGGTCACAAACTCACCCAACTCTTTTGCCCAAGCAATTGCTTGATCCAATGTTTCAAATTCGTAGTGATTTGCATTGTGCTTTACGGTGATCATGATTTGTTCGATTTATCAAGCTATCTTATTTAAGATCTTTTAAGCAATAACTCAATGGAATCGATTAGATCGTAAAGCATTATTAAACCTATTATTTAGATTGAAGCGTTTGCAGTTGAATTGCAAAGCTTCCGGTTTGACCATCTGAAATTAATATACCGATCTCGATGACATCAGAAAAAGATAAGGTGGGTGCATCAATGGCCCGTCCCCGAAATGTTGATTTAAATTGTCCTAAATTGAATTGATACGTTTGCCAACTAGGAAGAGCGACGAAATCTGCAGCATACGTTACTCGAGGCGCCAACTCGGTGCGCAAGATCAGCTTATACCGCTTACCATCACCTTTTGCTAAAAGCTCAATGTGCTGAGTTCCCTGTGGAAAACGAATGGCTGAGCGCATAGAGGCAAATCCACCATTATTTTCTCGTGATATTTGGCCCTCAAAAAACATACCTTGAGGATCCTCACGAAGGCTCGATTGAGATAAGCCACCCATCACGTTATCGTTCACAATCCAACAATCTCGCAGCGTATTACGGTTTGTGAAATCCATGCGAGCTCCTTGTGCACGTACTAGTTCATTCCAGCATAAAAGGTAAACACCAGAGGTGCAAAGAAAATATCTTCTTGGATTCAATTTTTGTGAGCAATAAGACTGAGTTTGTTTATTTATATCCTACCAAGGTTATTCATTCAATTCAGGAGGTGGGGTACGGTGGGGTCGCGATTCTGGGAATTGACAAGGGGTACCCCCAACCTCACGCATCCTTTTGGTAAATATTTATTACAACAGTCTGCCAGGGATAAAGGATGATGGGCAGTTAATAAGGAACTTATATTTTGGGTAGTCCTTTGGGTAGTTTTTAATTAATACATCCTTAAAGACATTATTCTATATATGTAACTGGCGGAGACGAGAGGATTCGAACCTCCGATCCGTGTTTTAGCACAGATGCTCCCTTAGCAGGGGAGTGCCTTCGACCAGCTCGGCCACGTCTCCGTATTACATCAATACCGCTAGTTTACTTCTGATCCAATTCAAAGGCTTTATGGAGGGCTCTGACGGCGAGTTCCATGTATTTCTCATCAATCACGACTGAGATCTTAATCTCGCTCGTTGAGATCATCAAAATATTGATGCCCTCTTCCGATAAGGTTCTGAACATCTTACTGGCCACGCCAACGTGGGAGCGCATTCCTACGCCCACTACTGATACCTTCGACACCTTGGGGTCACCCATGATGTCTTTGGCGCCAATATGTGCTTGCACACTCTTTTTTAGTAGATCAAGGGCTTTTTGATAATCGGCACGCGGTACTGTGAATGTGAAATCGGTCTTTCCTTCAACCGATTGGTTCTGAATAATCATGTCCACATCAATATTGGCTTCGGCAATGGGGCCTAAGATTTGATAGGCGATACCAGGACGATCTGGTACATCAATCACAGTGATCTTGGCTTCATCGCGTGCAAATGCGATTCCTGAGATTACAGCGGCTTCCATGGTGATGTCCTCTTCAAAGGTAATTAAAGTACCCGACTTCATTTCTTGATCAAGCGGAATTAGTGGATCAGTAAGCGATGACAACACACGGGTCTTCACTTTGTACTTACCAGCAAACTCCACTGAGCGTATTTGCAAGACCTTGGAGCCAAGGCTTGCCATTTCCAGCATCTCTTCAAAGGTGATTTGATCGAGGCGACGCGCATCCTCACAAACGCGGGGATCGGTGGTGTAAACGCCATCGACATCGGTATAAATTAAGCACTCATCGGCCTTGAGAGCCGCGGCAACAGCAACTGCTGAGGTATCTGAACCACCACGACCTAGGGTGGTTACATTACCTTGTGGGTCAACCCCTTGAAATCCAGTAATGACAACTGCTCGGCCTGCATCCAAATCCTTTTTGATCTTGGCATCATCAATGCCCATGATCCGTGCCTTGGTGTATGCCGAATCGGTATGCACCGTAACCTGCCAACCCGAATAACTCACTGCATCAATCCCCTGCTCTTGCAAAGCTATGGCTAATAGGCCAGAGCTAACTTGCTCACCGGTTGCTGCAATTTGATCAAGCTCTCTGGGGTTTGGGCTACTACTTAACTCTTTTGCTAGCCCTAACAGGCGGTTGGTCTCGCCCGACATGGCTGATGGCACTACCACCACTTGGTGACCTGCACGCATCCACTTCGCAACCCGTTTGGCCACATTTTGGATGCGTTCGATGGATCCCATCGAGGTGCCACCGTACTTATGAACAATTAAAGACATATTCGTTTTACTGAATTGCAAAACCTATGATTTTACAGGGTTTTGTTTTTCTTAATCCAAATAGGACCACTCGGGCCAAACGCGCTGGCCCTCGGTCGTGAGGTGGGCAATGCTGACGCCCAGACCTTCAACCGCAATGAGCTCATCATCCATAAACAAGAGTGGGATCTGGCGTTGCCAAGGAGGCACTCCAGCTTCTTGGTAGAGATTTTTAAGACTTTTACTTGGGGTATTGGGTTTGATCTTTAGGCGCTCGCCACCAGTTCGGGGTCTGCCCTCAATGGTCTTGACCCGTTGACAGTAATCCCATGCAAGACCTGCTTGATTGGAGCTCTCAGGGATTGGCACAAAGATCCATTGACCCCGATTGGATGGCTGTGCGGACTCAATTCGTAAGGCATTGCGCCACGCTCGGATGTGATGACGATCATGCAACCATTCCAATTTAGCGCCAGCACGGAGAGACTTTAGGTCACGCCACCAGGATTGCAGACGTTCCGTTGAGGGCATGGCTAATTGATTACGTTTGAGCCAATATCGCATCACATTCGTGGCTCGGGCTGGGTCTTGCTTATGGAGGGTCATCAATGGGGCAATACTGAGTTGATTGCGATTGATCCAAGTGCGCGCATCGTGCTGTGCAAGCTGATCCATGAGCACTTGCGACTGAGCCAACCACTGCGCACTGCGCGCCAGATTGGCAATTGCCCCACCCTGAATCTGCTCAAGCTCCGGTAGGATTTTTTTACGGATTGCATTGCGGCGATACCGTGTATTTTGATTACTGGGATCCTCCACCCAAAACAACTTGTGTTGCTTGGCATAGATCTGCAATTGCGTGCGGTCTTGCTCCAATAGAGGTCGCCATACTTGCACGGTTCTGCCATTGGGAGTTTGCAACTCTTTATGAGGAGGCATTCCTGCCAAACCTGCAGGCCCCGCACCTCGCAGAAGTTGCAAGAGCACGGTCTCGGCTTGATCGTGCTGATGGTGGGCAAACAACAAATGATCGAGTTGGTGTTGATCACACAGCCCAAGTAGTGCTTCGTAGCGCGCTTGGCGCGCATGGGCCTCAATGTTCGCAGTGATCGGCAAATGCACGAGTCGGAAATCAAAGTCAACGTGGTAGCGCTTGGCTAAGCGCTCACAAAATAGCAACCATTCATCCGCTTGGGTTTGTAATCCATGGTGCACATGAAGTGCATATACCGCGTCGTGGGGATAGGCCTTACAGACCGCATCGAGCAGTACAACGGAATCGAGGCCCCCACTTAAGGCCACACCAATTCGTTTAGCTTGCGTCTTTAGC
>VGIH01000133.1 GCA_016867965.1 Betaproteobacteria bacterium
AGACACAAACACATCCGCAATGGGGGAGTTGGAGATCCACATCTTGGAGCCTGTAAGCGAGAATCCTCCGGGAACTTTCTTGGCACGCGTGATCATGCCACCGGCATCGGAACCGTAATTGGGTTCTGTGAGACCAAAACATCCGATCCATTCACCAGTGGCTAGTTTGGGTAGGTACTTCTGCCTTTGGGCCTCGCTACCGAATTCATAAATGGGGACCATCACTAAGGAGGACTGCACACTCATCATGGAGCGGTACCCAGAATCAACCCGTTCAATTTCACGGGCGATTAGGCCATAAGACACATAATTAAGACTAGCGCCACCGTATTCCTCTGGAATCGTAATACCGAGAAGACCTAACTCACCCATTTCTCGAAAGATGGATGGGTCGGTTGATTCCGAACGATAGGCTTCGTGTACCCGCGGAGCCAGCTTCCCTTGGGCGTATTCACGGGCCGCATCGGCAACCATGCGCTCCTCGGTGGTTAATTGGTCTTGCAGGAGGAGGGGGTCTTCCCAATGAAACTGCGGCTTGCTCATTTTTTACCTATTCTGTGAATTCATATCAATACCGCTATTCTATGAAATATTTCATCTTTTAACCGCCTCATTGAACCTATAAGGCCCTCGTTCCCATGCGTCGTCAGTATCGCTATTACGACCTCATCTTAGGCGCTTTTGTTGCCGTGTTGCTGTGCTCGAATTTTATTGGGGCTGGGAAAGCCGCCACGGTTGAGCTTCCATATTTTGGTTATGTCATCTTTGGCGCTGGAATCTTATTTTTCCCGATCTCCTACTTTTTCAGCGATATTCTCACTGAGGTCTATGGCTACGCCTATGATCGCCGCGCAGTATGGGCTGGATTTGCTGCCTTAGGCTTTGCTGCCATCATGGCGCTGATCGTCATCGCGTTACCAGTGGCGCCAGGATCGTATATGGCAAATTATCAACACGGCCTAGAAACGGTCTTTGGTAACTCGTGGCGAATCGCCTTGGCTTCCATGCTCGCATTTTGGTGTGGCAGCCTTACCAATAGTTTCGTGCTTGCCAAAATGAAGATTTGGACCCAGGGGAAGTATTTATGGACCCGCACGATTGGCTCAACCGCGGTGGGTGAGTTGGTGGATTCTTCATTATTCTATTTCTTGGCCTTTTACGCCATTTGGCCTACCACCGAGATTATTCAGGTTGCGATTGCTCAGTACATCCTCAAAACCTCTTGGGAGATTTTGGCAACCCCACTGACTTATGCGGTAGTGGGATACTTAAAACGCAAAGAGAATGAAGATTATTACGACACCAATACGAATTTCACACCATTTCAGTTAAAGGTAGATCGATGACATTTAAAGACCCCACGATTCATCCAAGTCAAATTACCCCACGTGCGATTGCAGAGGATCGCCGTCAGTGGTTAAAAAATCTTGCCTTGGGAGGTGCTGCATTGGGAATGGGATCGTGGCTTGAGCGCGAGGCCTTTGCAAAACCAGTAGCCCCCCGTGAGAAATTGCCCGCAAAACTAAACGAGCCATATTCAACGCGTGAGAATCAAACTTCGTATGAAGATGCAACGAGCTATAACAATTTCTATGAGTTTGGGATGGATAAGGAGGATCCGGCAAAGTTTGCTGAGCGTTTACAAACCAGACCTTGGACGGTATCGATTGAAGGGATGGTAAAGAAACCCGTCACCCTTGATATTGACGCTTTACTGAAATTGGCACCCATGGAAGAGCGCGTTTATCGACTCCGTTGTGTCGAAGGCTGGTCGATGGTGATTCCATGGAATGGCTACGCCTTATCGCATCTTCTCAATCGAGTAGAGCCACTCGGATCGGCCAAGTATGTGGAGTTCATCAGCCTTGCTGACCCAAAACAAATGCCTGGATTAAAGCGACCTGTGCTTGATTGGCCCTATCGCGAGGGTCTGCGAATGGACGAGGCCATGAACCCATTAACTCTTCTTACGTTTGGGATGTATGGGGAACTATTGCCCAAGCAAAATGGTGCACCCATTCGTTTGATCGTGCCCTGGAAGTATGGCTTTAAGAGCTCCAAATCCTTAGTGACCATTCGTTTGACCGAGAAACAACCACTTACTAGTTGGAGCGCATCCGCACCACGTGAGTATGGTTTCTATTCAAACGTTAATCCAGCCGTGAGCCATCCCCGTTGGAGTCAAGCTACGGAGCGTCGTATTGATGGCCGCGGTATCTTTGCGCCGAAGATTAAAACCGAGCCCTTTAATGGTTATGGTGAGTATGTTGCCAAACTGTATGCAGGGATGGATTTGCGTAAGTTTTACTAAACCATGGTGGCAATCGCGCAGATCAAGCGCTGGGTCTTTGTTGTAGCGCTGATTCCGCTTGTGCGTTTATTCGTTCTGGCCTATGCCGGTCAGTTGGGGGCTAATCCCGTCGAGTTTATTACCCGCTCAACGGGGACTTGGACAATTACCTTTTTGTGTATCACTCTAGCGATGAGTCCAATGCATTGGTTAACTGCGTGGTCGGGGTGGATCCAAATGCGACGGATGCTCGGGCTGTTTACATTCTTCTATGCATTCTTGCACTTCACCATTTGGTATTGGCTAGACCATTACCTTAACCTCCAAGAGATGTTTGCTGATGTGATCGAGCGCCCATTCATTACGGTGGGTTTCATTGCTTTTGTATGCATGAGTTTATTGGCAATTACCTCAAACCGAGTATCGATGCACTGGTTGGGGCGCCGTTGGAGTCAATTGCATCGCCTGATTTATTTGATTGCGATTCTTGCAGTGCTGCATTACCTTTGGCATAAGGCTGGTAAAAACGATTTCCAGACCGTTTACATCTATGCTGGGATAATCTTGGTATTGTTAATAGTACGGATTCCCGTTATCCGTGAACAACTTCGAAGAATAAAGACACGATCATGAGCTCACCGTTTAATTGGCACAACCCATATCCCACGGTAAGGATGCCTGTTTTTGGTCGCAATATTTGTTCGACCTCGCACCCTTATGCTGCCCAAGCAGGTTTGAAGATGATGCAGCAGGGTGGAAATGCAATTGATGCTGCGATAGCTGCAGCGGCTGCGTTGATGATTGTTGAACCAGTATCGAATGGCTTGGGTAGTGATTGTTTTGCCATCGTTTGGGACGGGCATGAACTTCATGGATTAAATGCTTCAGGGGTCTCGCCGACCGATTGGAGTCTTGACTACTTTGCCACCAAGTATGGTCTTGACGCACAGGGTTTTGTGAATCGCCCCATGCGAGGTTGGGATAGCATCACTGTGCCAGGCGCTATTGCGGGCTGGGATACGCTTCATCAGCGCTTTGGATCCTTGCCCTTGGCTGATCTCTTGCAACCTGCCATTGAGATCGCGGAGCGTGGGCACGCGGTTGCACCAATCGTGGCCCATAAGTGGGGTGCTGCTGTGAACGAGCTCAGCCCACAACCTGGGTTTGCTAAGGCATTCATGCCCCATGGCCGAGCCCCACACACGGGTGAGATGTTTTATTTCCAAGCGGCTGCAAATGCATTAAAGCAAATTGCTCAGAAGGGCATCCGCGATTTTTATGAGGGCGAGATTGCCAGTTCGATTATTCGTTTTGCGCAAGAGCACCAAGCGGCATTAAAGGCGAGCGATTTAGCCAACTATCGACCCGATTGGGTTGGCACAATTTCAACAAGGGTACAAGGCTATGACTTGCACGAGATCCCACCAAACGGACAGGGGATCGGCGCTCTAATGGCGATGGGAATCTTAGAGAACCTTAATTTGGGGCAGTATCCAGTCGATGGTGTTGAGAGTCAGCATGTGCAAATCGAGGCCATGAAATTAGCCTTTGCAGATATTTACCGCTACGTTGCCGACCCACGCTCGATGGAGGTTAGCCCCGCACAAATGCTCAATCCCAAATACCTTGCCAAGCGAGCAGAGCAAATTGACCTTTGGCATGCCACCCAATTTAAGTTTGGGCTACCCAATACGGGAGGTACCATCTATTTGAGTGCTGCCGATGAAGATGGGCGCATGATCTCGTTTATTCAAAGTAATTACATGGGTTTTGGTTCAGGAGTGGTGGAACCGAATTGGGGAATTAGTTTTCAGAATCGCGGGTATGGGTTTTCATCCGATCCTCAATCGCCCAATGTAGTAGCAGGCAATAAGCGACCGTTTCACACGATCATTCCCGCGTTCTTGACCAAAGAGGTAAATGGTAAAACCGTTCCGCAAATGAGTTTTGGGGTGATGGGCGGTGATATGCAACCGCAAGGGCACTTACAAACCCTCTTGCGGATGTTGGTCTATCAACAACAACCGCAAGCGGCTTGCGATGCACCACGCTGGAAGGTCAATCGGGACTTTAGTCTTGATGTGGAGGCCAAAATGGATCCTCAAACGGTTAAGGGTCTCATTGAGCGAGGGCATGTTCTCAAAAAGGTGGATGATCCCTATATGGATTTTGGCTCTGGTCAGTTCATTTGGCGCTTAT
>VGIH01000134.1 GCA_016867965.1 Betaproteobacteria bacterium
GAAATGCAAGGCCATCTTGTCCATCAACTAATGCCGCCGCTGATTTATAGGGATGCGTCTTAATAACTGCTTGGGTATTAATGCGTTCATGTTTTGCATGCCCCGAATACTGGGCAACCCGGGCCAGGCCATGAGAGGGCAATCCATCAACCTCTGCTAAGGCTAAAAATAAGGCGGTATTGGCTGCGGCATCATGTTTAACTCCGGCGGCACACAAGCCTTGATAGGCGAGTTGTACCAGCTCCCGAAATGAATGACTCACGTATTTTTCTCCAAAAATAGATTCACTTCGCGGGCAATCATATTGCTCACTCGATCATTGCTTTCTTCAGTGACACCTGCCACATGTGGCGTCAGAATTAAATTCGGTACCCCAACAAAATGACTAAGATCTTTTGCTGGCTCAACCGCAAAGACATCGAGCGCTGCTCCACCGAGCTTGCCGGATTTCAGAGACTGCGCAAGCGCAAGCTCATCGACAATGCCACCTCGGGCTGTATTAATTAAATAAGCACCCTTTTGCATTTGATCAAGCAGGGCCTGGTTCAATAGACCTTTGGTCTCAGGGAGAAGTGGTAAATGCAGGCTAACGATGTGGCTACTTGCAAGCACTTCGGTCAGCGTCCGCATTGCTACATCTCCGCCTTTTATTGCGATGGATGATTCTTTAATGATGGGATCGTAGGCAATGCAACGAAGTCCTAGAGCCAATGCTTTCTCTGTAACAACACGACCGATGCTGCCAAATCCAATAATCCCAATGGTTTTGCCAGAAATTTCGTGGCATTTAGAGTAAGTCGGTCGGGGCCATTTTCCTGCTAAGGTTTCAGTGCTAGCCTCGCGATACGAGCGCATCAGCGCCATTGCCGTCCCAAGCACATATTCAGCGACAGATTCAGCGTTCGCACCGGTGGCAGGAATCACCCGAATCCCACGCTCGGCGCAAGCATTTAAATCTATATTCTCTAGGCCTACACCCAAGCGACCGACCACCTTCAAATGCTTAGCCCCCTCAACCAACTCCTTAGACACTTTCGTGAGATTGCGCACAATCCAAGCTTGGGCAGCAATCAAGGAATCAGTCATTTGTTTTGGGTCTTGATACGCATCGGGTTGGTAAATAATGGTATGCCGAGCCTTAAGGGTTTCTAGGGCTTGACTGGTAATGAATTCCGAGATGAAAATGGTGGACATATCCATATCATATAGATGACTTAGATTTCTTGCAAGGATTCGGTCATCAAAATCATGTTTAAATGGGTAAAAAATAGATAACCAAGGAGATCAGCATGTTCAAAGCAATACGAAATCGCTTCAAGTTTGCACTCGGTCTTATTGCGGTAAGTGCAGTTGCATTTACAAGTCCAGGAATTCAGGCGCAGTCCTGGCCTGATAAACCCATTAAATTAATTATTCCTTTTGCTGCAGGAGGAACGACCGACATTATTGGTCGTGTATTGGCTCAGCAGATGACCCCGATTTTGGGTCAAAACGTGATCGTCGAAAATCGTGGTGGTGCCGGTGGTAATATTGGTGCTGAAGCGGTAGCAAAATCCCCTGCAGATGGCTATACCCTCTTATTGGCCTCTGGAAGCATGTTGACGGTTAATCCGCACATGTACAAGAAAATGGCGATTAACTACTCAAGGGATTTCGCTCCAATTTCTACATTAGTGAGTGGCCCCATGATTATTTCGGTCAATCCAAAATTGCCGGTCAATAATCTTAATGATCTAATAGCTCTTGCTAAAACAAAGAACTTAAATTTTGGTTCCGCTGGAATTGGTACCCAAGTGCACCTAGCAGGAGAAAACTTTATTACTGCTGCTGGTATCAGTGCAACGCACGTTCCTTACAAAGGTGAGGCAGCTGCATTAACGGATTTGATTGCCGGTCAAATTGATTTTTGTGCCTGCAATGTACCCGCCTCGACTGGATTTATCAAGAGTGGCCAGATAAAAGCTTTAGCTGTAACCAGTGCAAAACGCTTAGCAGCTCTCCCCAACATTCCAACAGTTGCCGAGGCATCGCTTCCTGGCTTTGAGAATGTTGGCTGGTTCGCGCTGATGACTCCATCAAATACCCCCAAAGTCATCACCGATAAGATTTATGCCGCTGCAGTAAAGGCAGTTAAGAGCGAGGCGATGCAAAAGAGTCTGGAGCAAAATAGTTTGACTGCGGTACTCAATACACCCAAAGAACTAGAGGCTCAGATTAATTCAGAATCACTGAAGTGGGAAAAGGTGATCAAGGCGCGTAATTTGACTGCTAATTGATATCAAGTCTCTCATGGTTGAAGCCCAGTTTATCTGGGCTTTTTTTATGCCTCCACCAAAATGGTTTCACCCGGCTTGACCATACTGAATATCACGGGTTTTTTATCAATCCTTAATTGATCCCCATCCATATGCACAGCGGTGTAGTAGGAAGTCTCCAGATCACCCTCCTCAGGATAATCCTCCCGGTAGTGGGCTCCTCGAGAGTTCTCACGAACCAAGGCAGCCTCAACAACCGTTTTACTAACCAGCAATAAGTTACGTAGATTCATCCAATCCTGCCAGGTCAGATTGAATGCTGGGTTGGTATCACCCACCCCCATGGTTTGCAACATCGCATCCAGTCGATCCAAGCGCTCACGTGCTGCCACCAAATCATTTTGATTACGTAAGATGCCTACTTGATCCCACATGCAATCGGCTAACTCGTCACGAATGAACTCAATATCGCCTTGGGCTTGCGTGAGCGGTTTACGATGCATCGCGATACTTTGCTCAATTAATTCTTGATTAGGCTCTAAGAATTCTCGATTGGATACATAGTGCGCCATCGTGTCTCCGGCAATCCCGCCAAACACCGTGGAGTTTGCAACCCCATTACCGCCCAATCGATTGGCACCATGTACACCACCGGTATCCTCACCAGCAGCAAATAAGCCGGGTAAATCGGTACTGGTATCGGCATGAAATACTACGCCACCCATCATGTAGTGAGCGGTGGGAACCACTTCAACCAGTCCGCCCGCTAAATCAAAGCCCGAGTCGGCACACCGTTCAACCATTCCTTTAAATAATTTACGTACATTCTCGGGTCCCAGATGATGCATCTGAATATAAACCCCACCGTTTGGACTGACTCGACCAGCACGCATCTCGGAGTAAATCGATCGTGAGACGATGTCACGCGTAGCACGCTCGTTGCGCGGATCATAGTTACCCATAAAGCGCTCTTGATTACCATTTAGGAGATAACCGCCAGCTCCCCGTAACCCCTCTTCCAGAACCGTTCCGGTCATGCGCGTATTAGGGCCTGCAAGCATTCCGGTCGGATGAAACTGCACCATCTCCATGTCACGTAGGACAAGGCCGGCTCGCAAGGCCATGGCTAAACCATCACAGCTTTTATCGCCCGATGGGGTATGGTATTTGTACATGGTGGGGCCGCCACCAGTTCCCAGCAATACTGCCTTGGCACGTACCATCACAAACTGACCAGTGCGCATATTGAGCATCAATACGCCCGCGATTGCCTTGCCATCAGCACTCTTAATTAACTCAATCGCACGATGCTCTTCTAGGCGATGGATTCCACGAGCCCATACTTGCTCGGCTAGGCGATTAATGATTTCGATGCCAGTAAGGTCGCCCTTGTGAACTGTGCGATCAAAGGTTTGACCAGCAAATGCTTTTTGATGAATCGTGCCATCAGGGTTGCGATCAAAGAAGCAACCCAACTCATTCTCGAGCTCATGAATTCGTTCAACCGATTTGGTCACCAAGGTCCAAGCCAGCTCTTGATCGGATAGCCACTTGCCCCCTTCAATGGTATCCATAAAGTGACGCTCAACCGAATCGCCTTCAGCCAGCGCAACGTTGTAACCACCTTGAACCATGCGGGTGCAACCGCATTTACCCAAGAGGCCCTTCACCGCAATCGTAATATGCAAGTTGGGATTGGCTTGATGCGCATGCAACGCCGCAAAGAGACCTGCCCCGCCAGAGCCTAGGACCAAGATATCGGTCTTTATGGTTTCAATCGATGTCATAGTGCCTCTCTCTTTAGACAATGCCTAAGCTCTTTAGTACTGCTGCCTTATTACTTGCAACCTCAGACTTCACTTCTTGATAAATGCTGCCACCATGGCTATCCATGGCCACTAATAAAGGACCAAATTGATTAATCTTGAACTTCCAAAGTGATTCTGGGTTTAGATCATCGAGATCCACATCCTCAATCTGATCAATCCAAGTGGTCTCGAGCGCAGCAGTGCCGCCAATAATGGCGAGATAGGCACCGCCAAATTGTTGAAAGGCATTTGCGGATGACTCCCGTAAACCACCCTTGCCCACAATCATTCGCACTCCGTACTCTCGCATCAGGGGTTCTGTAAAGCGCTCCATCCGATCCGATGTGGTCGT
>VGIH01000135.1 GCA_016867965.1 Betaproteobacteria bacterium
TGATATTGCAGGAATTACCAAGATTGCTAAAAAAGCAAAGGCGTTATTTGTGGTGGATAACTGTTTTTGCACTCCAGCCTTGCAAAAGCCCTTAGCGCTCGGCGCAGATGTGGTGATTCATTCGGCGACCAAGTATCTTGATGGGCAAGGGCGGGTCGTCGGTGGGGCAATTGTAGGTAGTCGTGATTTTGTGATGGGCAAGGTATTTCCCTTTGTGCGCACTGCGGGACCCACACTCTCTGCATTTAATGCCTGGGTATTTCTGAAAGGGCTCGAGACCTTAGAACTGAGAATGCAAGCGCAGAGTGCGAATGCTTTAGCCTTGGCGTTGTGGTTAGAGAAGCAAGCTGGAGTGGAGCGCGTGTATCACCCTGGTCTAAAGAGTCATCCACAGCATGCCTTAGCGAAACGTCAACAAAAGGCAGGTGGGCCGATTGTGTCGTTTGTCTTAAAGGGTGGCAAAAAGGCGGCCTACAAGCTCATTAATCAAACACGCTTATGCTCGATCACAGCAAACCTTGGTGATACCCGCACCACGATTACTCATCCAGCGAGCACCACTCACGCCCGAATTACACCGCAAGCGCGCAAAGACGCGGGTATTGTGGATGGCTTGGTGCGGATTGCCGTTGGTCTTGAGAACATCGATGATCTCAAGCGCGATCTCGCGGCTGGCTTAAAGAAGTAACTAAGTGGTACCAACAAAACGACGCGGGTCGTTAATCGGGCGTAGCGGCATGATATGAATCCGATTGCGATCGAGCTCGAGGTAAACCTGCGCATCCTGTACTAAACCTAAACGCTTAACCTCTGCAGCAGATGCTTCCCATGTTAAGTGTTCGTCAAGACCATCGATCGAAAACTCAATCAGCGCAATCTGTCCTAAAGCACTAATCGCTTTCACGCGGCACGGAATGAGATGGTCCTCTGGATCAGCGTGCACACTGAGCCCTTCTTGAGGTATCACCCATGCCACCTCGGCATTGGGTGGAATGCGACCCTTATCAATCACTTGAAAGGTCCAGGGGCTTGAGCCCCACGACAGGGTGCCACCATTAAATACCCCATGAAAGAGATTGGGAATCCCAACCAGCTGGGCAACACGTGCATTGCGTGGCTTGGTAAATAATGATTGTGGGTCAGTAGTCTGTAAACCCACGCCGTGATCGAGCACAGTAATACGGTCGGCTAATAAGTGGGCTTCTCGTAGATCGTGCGTGACCAGGATGATGGGGATATTAAGCTGCTTACGAAGTTCAGCCAGCGTTTGGTAGAGTTTCTGACGCGTGGGTATATCAATGGCGGAGAAGGGCTCATCAAGCAAAAGCATCTTGGGTGAGCGCGCCAAGGCACGTGCGAGGGCAACGCGCTGTTGCTGCCCGCCCGATAATTGTTTGGGCAAGCGTTCCCCAAGCTCACCAATGTTGAGCTCATCGAGCCAGTGCTGAGCCTCGGTCTTTCGCTTCTGCGGATCGCTGATGGTGTTGTAAAGGGCCATGCATACGTTATCGAGAGCGCTGAGATGGGGAAATAGAGCGTATTGTTGGAATAAAAATCCGCATGAGCGCTGGTTCGGTGGCAAGGTCATCATGGGCCCACGGGCTGGATCACGATTAAGCCAGACCTCTTGATCGCATTCGATGTAAGCAAATTCAGGATGGTGAAGTCCGGCAATAGAGCGCAAGATACTAGTCTTACCACTACCAGAGGGGCCCACTAGCGCATGAACCTCGCCAGCATCGATTTCTAACTGAATCGATAAGGGATTGGGAAGGGTTTGCTGAAGTTGAAGCTTAAGCACGACGCACCCCCGCGCTGTTGCGGCCAAAGATCCCATAGGAAATAGTAATGGCAATGAGCGAGATCAGTAACAAAATTACGGAGAGTGAACCAGCCCCTGCGGTATCGAATGTTTGCACCTTATCGTAGATCGCAATCGATGCGGTTTTGGTTTCTCCAGGAATTGCGCCGCCCACCATCAGGACCACCCCAAACTCACCCAAGGTATGGGCGAAGGTCATGGCAGCACCACTCACAATGCCACGCCATGCAAGGGGCAGTTCAATTAAGCGAAAGCGCTGCCAAGTGCTAAGCCCGCTGACCTTGGCTGCTTCCTTGATCTCGGTGGGGATTGCCTCGTAGGCACGTTGTATGGGTTGGATGGCAAAAGGTAAGTTGACGATGATGGAAGCAACCAAGAGACCGGTAAATGAGAACACTAAGGGCTCCCCGAAGAGGCTTTTGCCAGCAAATGCCACGATGAAGTAGTAACCAAGAACCGTGGGTGGCAACACCAAGGGTAGGGCGAGCGCTGCCTCAGCCCAGGATTTCCAGGGGCCCACCTGGGCTAGGTGATAGCCAATCCAGATCCCAATGGGGATTAAAACCAGTAAGGTCCAAAAGGCCAACTGCAGGGATAGAAAAATCGCTTGGGTATCTAACAATTCGTGAATTAAATCAGTTGGTTATCTAACTTTTCTAGAATAAAACGAGGTTACAGCTAATCACAGCACTCTATTCTAGAACGATTGAATCAGGGTATCTCTGTATATTCCTTTGGACGTATTTTAGGTGTAATATGCGCAATTACGCATATTTATGTCAAGTCCATTATCCCTAAAACAAAACTCTGTGGCTCAGGGCTTCGCGGATGGCTTATCTAAAAAACACTTATACCCGGAACAAATGGAAGCTCTCTTCAAAGAAGTATCTGCTTTCTTTGCGGTGCTTGCTGAACCATCCCGTTTGCGCATTATGTACGCCTTGTGCGAGGGCGAGAAATCCGTCAGTGAGGTCATTGAGTATTCAAAATCCAGCCAAGCAAATGTGTCGCGTCATTTAGGAACCCTCCATGAAGCAGGAATATTGGCACGCCGTAAAGTTGGCACCACTGTTTATTACTCGATATGCGATGAAGCCACCCTTGAAATCTGCCAACGCGTTTGTGGCCGCGTCATGAATGAACTGTTTGAGTAAGTCTGATGAATTTTTGTTTAACCATCTAATCCTTGATGAATATGAGTGAACGAAGCAAAACGATGCAATCCCTCAGTACCCCGAATCTCATTCGGAAGGCGCCAGAGAACTTTTTATCGCAAGAAGCAATTGCGCAAATTAACCAACATGGTGCTGATGAGACCCGTCGCGGATTTCTGCGCAAGAGTTTCATGGCGGCCCTTGGCAGCGCTGGTGCAGTAGGGAGTGGCCTGGCTCTCGCGAACCCCCAAGGCGATCCAGCGATTCTGGAAAAGCAAATTTGGCAAACGACTTTGGGCAAGAACGTTGCCACTGAGCCGTATGGCACACCATCCATTTATGAGAAGAACTTAGTGCGTCGTGAGTCGCCCGGATTGACACGTGTATCGGCGGCATCCGTAGCGTTCACACCGCTGCAAGGCCTATTTGGCATCATTACCCCAAACGGCTTGCACTTCGAGCGCCACCATCAGGGTTGGTACAACATTGATCCCAATAAGCATCGTTTAATGATCAATGGCCTTGTAAAGAATGAAAAAGTATTCACGATGAACGATCTCATGCGCCTACCATCGGTATCGCGCATTCACTTTATTGAGTGTGGTGCCAACACCGGCTTAGAGTGGGGCAATGTGGCTGTACCAACCGTGCAATATACCCACGGTATGTTGTCCTGCTGCGAGTTTACGGGCGTACCGCTCTCAACACTCTTGGATATCTGTGGCGCTGATTTAAAGAAGGGTAAGTATATTTTGGCCGAGGGTGGCGACGGCTCGGGTATGACCCGCACGATTTCCATGGAAATGGCGTTGGATGATGTGATGGTTGCTTGGGCGATGAATGGCGAGATGCTGCGTCCTGAGAATGGTTTCCCAATCCGCTTGGTTGTGCCAGGCGTGCAGGGTGTGAGTTGGGTGAAGTGGTTACGTCGGATTGAAGTTGGTGACATGCCTTATGCAGCGAAGGATGAAGCGATTCACTACATTGACTTGATGCCAGATGGTTTGCATCGTCAATACACCTCGATTCAGGAATGCAAATCCGTTATCACCACACCATCAGGTGGCCAGCAACTCTTTGATAAGGGTTACTATAACGTGAGCGGTTTAGCGTGGTCGGGTCGTGGCAAGATCAAGCGTGTGGATGTCTCGTTTGATGGTGGAAATAATTGGCGTACGGCACGTCTTGAGACCCCCATTTTGACGAAGGCTCTGACGCGCTTCAATATCGATTGGGTCTGGGATGGTTCACCCACCATCATGCAATCGCGCGCGATTGATGACACGGGTTATGTGCAACCCACCATTCGTCAATTACGAGCTGTACGCGGCACACGCTCGATTTATCACAACAATGCAATTCAATCGTGGAAGGTTGATACCAATGGCGAGGTCAGCAATGTTCAAGTCG
>VGIH01000136.1 GCA_016867965.1 Betaproteobacteria bacterium
CTTCGGTCAGGGCGTAGTCTGCACCTGTAATGCCCATGTCTGCCAACGCTACGTCCAGTAGGCGTAACGCTTTTTTTCCGTCACTGAAGGCGGGTCGCCCCGCTCTCAATAGTGCGTTAGTTACCAGCCCTGATTGAACCCGTGTACCCAAGAAAGATAACAAATGTGTTAACGCTTTCGGGCTGATAAATGAGTCTGAACTCGTCATTTTTATGAACCGAGCTTGTCAAGCCAATCTTGGAAACTACCAGTATTAACCATTAGCTTGATTTGGCTTTGCTCTTTATGGGATCGCACTTTAGATAGATTAATCTTCGCATCGACCAGTTCGCGGTTGATGTTGAGCACATCGATCCACGTTTTTTTCCCGGATTCAAACTGCCGAAGAAAGGAGCGCGCACTCCTTTGTAATGTGATCACCTGCTGCTCAAGAATGGCTGCCTGTGAGGAGCTGGTGAGGAAATCCGAGAGCGATGTACGGGCACTCACAGTTAACTCAACCTCTTGCTTTTTCAATTCCGATTTTGATTGCTCAATTTTTGCTTCAGCCTCTTTAATAAGAGAAAAACTAGCCAACCCCGCGTCTGGCACGTACTGAAGGGTCAAACCCATTCTGGTATCCTCGACAGCCACACCCGAAGCCAACGGCGTGTTCAGGTGCTCAAGTCTTATTGAGACTGTAGGGAAAATACCTGCTCTTTTTACTTGGAGGTTTGCCACAGACGAATCGACCTCAATCCTGCGCTGCGCAAAAAGTGGAGATATCAGGAGATAGCTCGCCACAACTTCAGCCTCAGATTCCGGGCGGTACTCTGGCAGTTCTACTTTGGCAGATTTGTCATAATCCGTGACCGTGATGGCTCGGAAATCGCTGCGAGCCCGATCCAAGTCGGCCCGAACCTGCTGCTTCATTGCAGCAATTTGGGCGAGGCGACCTCGGGCAAATTCGACATCGGAACTAGATGCTGCGCCAGCCTGATTTCGTCGCACGACATAGCCATACAGTCCGTTGAATAACTCCGCTCCGGCATCGACAATCGTTACGCGTTCTTCAGCGCGCATCAAGATAATATAAATTAACGCAACTTGTTCGACTAGTTTTCGACGCGCCTCTGACTCCGCATATGCTGCCGCCAGTTCGTGACCCCTGGCCACCGAGATTTGGCCCTCGATTCTTCCACCGGCCCATATCGGTTGCTCGACCAGCATTGATCTGGCGTTACCGACGCCATTAACACTAAAAAAGTTCGGCAAAAAATTTACGGACAAGCGGGGGAAACGCTGCCATTCGACGGCCTCCCTAGCGTAACCGGCAGATGTTTTACCAAACGTTGCGGTCGCCAACATCGGATTATTGTTGAGGGCAGAGGCGACAGCAGATCGAAGCCCAATAATTTTACGCTCACCCAGGAGGTCACCGATGGGATCAGGCTGGATTTCATAAATTGACAATTCCAGAGAATTTGGCTCCGAATCCAGCTCCAGTTCTGCACCCACTGAAGTCTGAAAGCCAAAAAACAAACCAAGGATGGCGCACACTCCTCGCAATCGGAGAAAAAGTCGTTTTGACACTGTTAGCAAGACTTTTGATAGATTTTCCGGGTAGATTTCAAGCCCGAACGGTTAATGTTATTACTTCGATCATTTTTCAAAAGGAATTCGTCCAAAGACAAAAGATTGATCTCAGCTGAGTTAGGGGAAGAAGCGCTATTACCGAGACCACACACGAGCTAAACACATTTGGACCATCTCACAATGCCAATACCAATATACACGCAGTGCTTACTTTACCACCCGAAAGATCATTGGTCCAAAATTGGGTCTCGACGGATCATGGGGGGGTATCTTCCCGCATCGATTTCAGTCAAAGAAGTAACTTAAACATTTTGAAGCGGTCAGCTGGTTCAGTTCTTCTAGGCTCATCTATATAAGAGGTATTGAGCAGTGTTTGCTAACCTGATTTTTTTGATTCTTTGGAATTTATCCTGAAAGGTAAAGCACCAAATAAACTCGGGCAGATGATTAAAAACCGGTCAACAGAAACGCGCATCAAAGACAAATATTATGACTGATAGACAAGCACCGTCTCAGCAAGCGATGCTAGATATTTTGTCTTCTTACCACGCTGCGGATTTTCAAAAAGCGGCGAAGCTGGCTAATGATCTAGCCAACCGATTTCCAAATCATCCATTTGCCTGGAAAGTTCTTGGTACCGTTTATTCTCAAAGTGGGCAAGTAGAGAAGGCACTTTTGCCGAGACTCCATAGTGTAAGAATTTGCCCAAGCGATTTTAAGGCCCACAATAATTTAGGCGTTGTGCTCAAAAGACTGGGTAGATTGTGTGATGCGAAGGAAAGTTATCGTGAAGCGATTCGCATTAAGCCAGATTATGCCCAAGCGCACAATAATCTGGGCAATATTCTACAAGCCATGGGCGACTTAGTCGAGGCCGAAGAAAGGTATCGCAGAGCAGTTCGAATCAAACCTGATTATGCCGAAGCGTATAGCAACCTTGGAAATGTGCTGCAAGCCATGGGAGCCTTGGCTGATGCCGAAGCTAGTTATCGTTTGGCGATTAGTCTAAAACCTAATTACGCTGAAGCCAGGTGGAATTTATCCATGAACCTGCTTCTTCAGGGAGATTTTAATGAGGGGCTTCAACTCTACGAATCGCGTTGGGATGGAGCAGAAGACGCAAAAGAGCAGCGTAGACACTTTGGGCAACCACTTTGGTCGGGTGGCAACACCTTAAAAGGAAAGACCCTACTTGTTCATACCGAGCAGGGGCTTGGCGATACTATTCACTTTTGTCGTTATATCAAATTAGTTCAGCAGCTTGGTGCCGAGGTCATTTTTGAGGTGCAACCTTCCTTAGTTGAGCTATTGTCTAACCTTGATGGCGTCTTTAAATTAGTCCAGAGGGGCGGCGTACTGCCTTCATTTGATTACCATTGCCCCTTATTGAGTCTACCGCTAGCATTCAAGACCACTCTGGACTCTATTCCCTCAGAAATACCGTATCTCAGTACTGAGTCAACACGGGTTAATCGATGGAAAGATCACCTTGGAGACGATGGTTTTAAGGTAGGTATTTGTTGGCACGGCACCCAGAACATCAAAGGTCGATCTGTACCCATTGCGTTTTTTCATGAGTTGTCGCAAATCCCGTCTGTTCGACTGATTAGTTTACACAAAGGTGATGGTGAGAAATACCTGGATAGCCTTCCAAGTGGTATGCGAGTTGAAACATTCGATTCAACGTTTGACAGCAAAGGCGCGTTTTTAGACACGGCCGCGGTGATGATGTGCTGTGATCTTGTTATCACCATTGACACATCGATAGCTCATCTAGCTGGCGCCCTTGGGGTCCGTACTTGGGTTCTGTTGAAACTCATTCCTGATTGGCGTTGGTTACTTGATCGATCAGATTCACCTTGGTATCCGAACATGAGGCTTTTTCGGCAGAAAAATCCTGATGAGTGGCTGCATGTTTTTAAGCAAATGACTGCGGTACTAAATGCAGAATTAGATCAGGCTTGAATATGGTCGCTATAAATATAGAGCTTCCACACGCACCAATCTCTTGGGGCGAGTTGATTGACAAAGTCACAATTTTAGAACTCAAAGCCCAGAATCTCGTGGGGGCCAACGCATTGGTCAATGTTGAAAACGAGCTACGTATTATCAAAGTGTTTTCTGATTCAGTTATTAAGCGCATTCCCGAGTTAGAACATAAAAAAAACGCATTATTTGAGATTAACCAGCAGCTTTGGCAAATTGAGGATGCAATACGGCAAAAAGAGTCGGAGCGGGATTTCGGGCTAGATTTTGTTGAGTTGGCCCGAATGGTCTACAAAACGAATGATCGGCGAGCAAATATCAAGCGAGAGATCAATCAGTTAACAGGTTCAGCATTCTTTGAAGAAAAATCTTACACTCGATATTGATATGAAACGGCACCTCGTATTTTTTACAGCGGATAGAATTTGCATTGATCGACCATGGCAAAACGCTGCATTTGGGTCCTGCTGCCCAAAAATCGGCATGCGAGTGCAGATCGCGAGCCGAGCGAACTGGTGGAGTCACGCACCATCCGGAAGCTAGCGCCGGGGGTAATCGTCTGCCAGAATTAATTTCACCACGGCTGGCAAACGCGATGCGCAGCTATGGTTCTTACCCCGAGAAAATCCATGGAAGTCATTTTCAGAAAATACGCTAACAGCACGGTCGCCGTTCTACCGCCCGCTGTGCTCAGGAATCTTGGCTTGTCGGCCGGGCAGACCATGACGTTAGGCACCACCAATAACGGTCAGATCGTGCTGGC
>VGIH01000137.1 GCA_016867965.1 Betaproteobacteria bacterium
CATGAGCCGTTAACTTCTGAATCCATGCAAACCCTGCAAAGTGAAGTCAGCAGATTATATGAGATGTTTGTAGAGTTGGTAGCCCGTAATCGGTCTCTTACAACAGAAGCCGTAAAGGCTACAGAGGCTGGCCTTTATTTTGGCCTTGATGCCATCCAAACAGGGCTTGCGGACGAAATTCTTACCTTTCCTGAATGTATTCAAAAAGCAGCCTCTCAATCTTTTATAAGGACCATAGCTATGACTGAAACATTACCAACCATTAATCCAGAAGAATTACTCACCCAAGGCAAAATCCAAGGGCGAAGCGAATATCACACGGAAGCTTTAGAGCTTTTTCGTTTATGCAAACTCTCGAAGATGCCTGAAAAACTAGGCGATTTTCTTGAGCAAAATATCCCGGTTAACGAAGCACGCGAGCAGCTTATGCAATTGCTGGCTGATCGTACCGGCACTGAAATCTTGAGCACTGTGAGTCTTGAACCGACATCCCAAGAAAACCCGGTGATTCAAGCTGCTAAAGCTCGTAGTCACATGAAATTAACCGCATAAATGGAGGAAACCCTTATGACCGTTGCCATAGAACAAAACAATTTAGGAGATCTTCTCAAGTTTGAAGCTCCTAATCTTTATTCCCGTGAAGAGATAACCGTAGCTCAGGGGCAAAAACTAGCCCTTGGTGCCATTATCGGCCAAGACATTGAAACCGATTTGATTAAAGCCTTAAATCCTGCTGCCACAGACGGCACACAAAATGCCCTTGGGGCTTTGATTGCTGAGGTAGATGCAACAAGTAGTAACACCAAAGCCGTGATTGTGACACGCGATGCGATTCTTGCCGATCACGCTGTTATCTGGCCATCTGCCATCACGCTTGAACAAAAAACCGCTGCTATAAAGCAACTTGAGGCACGCGGCGTCATTATTCGTAAAGGGGTATAATTTATGCAAAATCCATTCTCACATCCGGCATTTAACATGGCAGCTCTAACGGCTTCCATTAATTTATTGCCAAACACCTATGGCCGCACTGAATCACTAGGTTTATTTCCTTCTAAATCGGTACGTTTCAGGCATATCGCTATTGAAGAGCGCAACGGCGTTTTAAGCTTGCTTCCAACAGCAAGTCCAGGTGCGCCCGGCACTGTTGGTAAGCGCGATAAACGAAAAGTCAGAACCTTTACCATTCCGCATATCCCTCATGATGATGTGGTCTTGCCGGAAGAAGTACAAGGCATTCGGGCTTTTGGTACTGAAAATGAACTGCAAGCTATCGCGAGTGTTATTACCGATCACCTGCAATCCATGCGTAACAAACATGCCATTACCTTAGAACACCTTCGAATGGGTGCTTTAAAAGGCATTATTTTGGATGCTGATGGAACTGAACTCGTCAATCTCTATAACGAATTTGAAATCACGCCAAAAGTCGTAAGCTTTGCTTTAGGGACTGCTGGCACTGATGTGAAACGCAAATGCATTGAAGTTTTGCGCCACATTGAAGATAACCTGCGCGGTGAATTCATGACCGGCGTTCATGCACTGGTTAGCCCTGAATTTTTTGATGCTTTAACCTCACATGCCAAAGTCAAAGAAGCCTATGACAGGTGGCAAGAAGGTGCAGCACTACGCAATGATATGCGCTCAGGATTTACTTTTGGTGGCATCACGTTTGAAGAATATCGCGGCCAAGCAACCGATCCTGATGGCAACGTCAGACGCTTTATTGCCCAAGATACAGCACATTGTTTTCCGCTAGGTACTGCTGAGACTTTCTCCACCTATTTTGCACCGGCTGATTTTAACGAAACCGTCAACACCTTGGGGCAACCGCTTTACGCCAAACAAGAGCCAAGACGCTTTGATCGCGGTACGGATTTGCATACTCAATCCAATCCACTACCAATGTGTCATCGTCCGGGAGTTTTGGTGAAGCTGACGGTATAAGCCATGAGTTTAACCAAAATGTTTGAAGATTGTTTTGCGCATTTAGGGAAAGAGGCACTGTACCAGAGCTCTGGTGCCGCCCCTTTTCCTATTCGTGTTTTAATCAAACAACCCGATACTGCTTATGAAATGGGTGATGGGCAAGTGATTGGTCATATGGCGATATTTGAAGTACGCACCCATGAATTGGCCTTTCCTAAAGTGGGTGATCAGCTCATTATTGCTGGCAATCGCTATAAAATCTTTAGTGAACCTCTGCGGGATGCCTCTAATACTATTTGGGAAATAACAGCAATGGTAATGGAAGGCTAATATGTCCGTTTTTACCCTGGATGTTACAACATACGGTGATATCGACCAAATTATAAGCCAAATGCGCGGGACCGAAAGCCAAGTACAACTGGCGGCCATGCGCGCCCTCAATAAAACCGCTCTCTGGCTTAAATCCCAAAGCGTGAAAGAAATCAGCGCACAGAAAAAACTTCAACAAAAAATTATACGTGAACGTCTTAATGTCATTAAGGCAAGCACCAGCTCACTTAAAGCATTGGTGGTCGCCAGTCTTTACGGTATTAAAGCCTCGCTTTTAGGTTCCATGCGCCAAACGACTATAGGTGCCAAAGCGGGAAAATCTCAATTTACCGGTGCCTTTGTTGCCACTATGCCCACGGGCCACCGGGGTGTTTTCAAACGAAAAACCAAAAGCAGATTACCCATTCGTGAAGTCGTGCTACCACTTGAGCCTGTCGCCTCTAATATCATTAAGGGTTTTGTAGATTCAGGTGCTGGGGAAAAATTTATTCAATATTTTCGCCATGAATTGGGCTTTATTTTAAAGAGGAGCCTATGAGTTTTTGGGAAGAATTACATGCTGCCATTACTACCATTTTAAAACGCGAAATTCCGGAAATTCAAACCTGTGAATCTTATCCGGTGATCAAAACAGCGCTATTAGCACCGGCTGTTTTGGTGGAACTGGCAAGCTTTGAGCCCGGTAATGATCCAGGCACCGGTGAAATTGCGCTACGTGCTCGATTTGAAGCAAGAATTATTGTGGATAGTACCATCCCCAATGCCGCCTTTGCTGTACGAGCATTAGTCAGCGAAGTTGCAAGGGTCATTCATCAAAATTCATGGGGGATGAATGTATCACCTGCTGAATTTTTAGGTGCGAGTCCCGATGGTTTTAAACCTGATCTCGATGCCTACATGGTGTGGATCGTGGAATGGGCGCATGAACTTCACCGCGGGGATTCAGTTTGGACACCAAGCGGCATTCAACCACATACCATTTATGTAGGCGTTGCTCCTGAAATCGGCGCTGCTCATGAGCCAGATTATATAGAGGTGCAAAGCCCTTCTGCAAAACCGACTTATAATAGGGAATTTGAAGGAGGAGAAGCGCGCAGAACCGCAGTGTACAAACAAGTACATGAGGATTCGAGCACTGATACGACGTACAAATTACCATTAGAAGGCGAGTTAGGTGGGAGGGCGTATGGAGAGTTTTAGTTTTTCTGAATTAGACAGAAAACTCGCCAACCTCATTCGTGTTGGGACTGTAAAGGAAGCTGATTACAAAAAAGCCCGTGTGCGTATTCAGATTGGAAAAATTCTTACCGATTGGCTGCCTTGGGTTACTTCTCGCGCTGGACAAGACAGAAATTGGTCTGCACCCAGTATTGGTGAACAGGTTGTTTTATTATCCCCATCAGGCGAAATGGCCCAAGGTGTTGTGATCCCAGCCATTTATCAAAACAAACATCCCGCACCAAGCGATAAAGAAACCGATGCCACTTTGGTTTTTCAAGATGGTAGCAAAGTTTTGTATGACAAAGAAAAACATCATTTGACTGTCTCAGTTGTGACAGATGGAACCTTAACGCTGAAGATAGGTGAATCAAGCCTTGAGATGACCAAAGAAGGCATAAAACTCAAAGCTAAACGAATTGATTTGAATGAATGATATGCCAGGAATCGTAAGACTTAATGATCAATGCACCGGCCACAGCTGTTATCCGCCCAGACCTTGCATTACCGCAAGCGATGATGTGTTTGTTGAGGGTAAAGCCGTTCACCGCGAGCAAGATAACTGGGGCATGCATGCGTGCCCCAATACGCCGCCCCATGATGGCGTGCTTGCCAAAGGCTCAAGTACAGTTTACGCGAATGGCAAAGCTATTGCTCGTATTGGTGATCCCATTTCTTGCGGTTCAAAAACGCAAGAAGGCAGTCAAACTGTTTTTGCGGGGTAAATGATGCGCGGAATGAATGGAAGAAGCGGCAAAGAATTAACGGGCCTTGAACATCTTAAACAGTCCATCGTGGATATTTTGACCACACCCATTGGCAGCCGCGTGATGCGCAGAGATTATG
>VGIH01000138.1 GCA_016867965.1 Betaproteobacteria bacterium
CACCGAACTGGCGACCGAGATACCGCGTTGCTTCTCAATCTCCATCCAATCCGCAGTGGCATGGCGACTTGCTTTGCGGGCTTTTACACTCCCTGCAATTTGAATGGCACCAGCGTAGAGGAGTAGGTTTTCAGTAAGCGTAGTCTTGCCCGCATCCGGGTGCGAGATGATGGCAAAACTTCTACGACGAGCAACCTCATCCTGAGTAGAAAGTGCGGATGATGTATCGGGGGAGTTAATAGATATACCTCAGGAAAACCACCATTATAAGGTGCTCAGACTCATTAAACCGTTGATAATGATGGGTTATGGCGCTTATTGCACTCACCAATGCCAAACTCGCGTTTGGTCATCACTCATTATTAGATCAAACCAACCTTGCCCTCGAGGAAGGTGAGCGTGTAGGTCTCATCGGTCGAAATGGTACTGGGAAATCATCGCTCCTTAAGATCTTGGCAGGAATTGAAAAACTCGATGATGGTCTTTTGCAGATCCAACAAGGACTACGCATTACATATGTCGCTCAAGAACCAATCTTGGATTCAAGAAATACCATTTTTGAAGCAGCCTCGGAGGGAATAGCGAATATCAAGTACCTCCGAACGGAATACGAGACGCTCGCGCAAGCAGACTGGAATGAGATCAATCAGGAGCGTTTGGATCAATTGCAATCGCAACTCGATGCGAGTCATGGTTGGAACTGGGAACAGTGCGTATCCGAAATCCTAAATCGCTTGCATTTACACAGCGATCAAATCATCGGAACGCTTTCGGGCGGAACCAAAAAACGAGTAGCGCTCGCGCAAGCTCTCGTCACCCAACCTGATGTGCTATTGCTCGATGAGCCAACCAATCACTTGGACTTGGATTCGATTACTTGGTTAGAGGGTCTTCTCAATGAGTATTTGGGATCGATTGTTTTCATAACCCATGACCGTAGCTTTCTAGATCAAGTCGCTACACGAATTGTGGAGCTGGATCGCGGGCTATTGCGCAGTTATCCTGGAAATTACAGCCGCTACGAGTTTGTGAAAGAGGAAGAGCTCAATGCCGAAGCCTTAGCAAATGCGCGAGCCGATAAGTTGCTGGCCCAAGAGGAAGTATGGGTGCGTAAGGGTGTTGAAGCCCGACGAACCCGCAGTGTTGGACGTGTGGCGCGTCTAGAAAAGCTCCGTGCCATGCGCGCTGAGCGACGCAATGCCATGGGCCAAGTAAAGCTCTCGATTGCTGCCGGTGAGCGAAGCGGTAAGATCGTTGCTGACTTGGACAATATCTCTAAGTCTTACCAAAAGCCGATTGTCAAAAATTTCACGGCAACGATCTTGCGTGGCGATAAGGTTGGTATTTTGGGCCCCAATGGGGTTGGTAAAACCACACTGCTGAAATTAATCCTGGGCGAGCTTGCACCCGATAGTGGGATTGTCAAACTCGGAACTCGCATCGAGGTCGCATACTTTGATCAAATGCGTGAGAGTTTAAATTTAGAGGCCAATCTAGAGGACTTTATCAGTCCTGGTAGCGAGTGGGTGGAAATTGGCAATCAACGTAAGCACGTCAAGAGTTATTTGGGGGATTTTCTGTTTGCACCCGAGCGCACCAACTCACCAGTGCTGACCCTCTCAGGGGGTGAGCGCAATCGCTTGTTACTCGCTAGACTCTTTGCACGACCAGCAAATGTTCTTGTGCTTGATGAGCCCACCAATGATCTGGATATTGATACCTTAGATCTTCTTGAACAACTCTTACAAGACTATCAGGGTACTGTTTTTCTGGTGAGTCACGACCGCACTTTCTTAGATAATGTAGTCACTAGCATGATTGCCTATGAAGGCGATGGATTGTGGCGTGAGTACGAGGGTGGTTATGAGGATTACAAAGTACAGAAACAACGATCGGCTGTCATCATTTCTGATCATGATCCAAAACCGGCTGAGGTCAAAGCCCCTGCGAAGACCATTTCTAATCGTAGTGCAACTAAATCAAAACTGAGTAGTAAAGAAAAAATTGAACTTGAACAATTACCAGTAAAAATTGATGAATTAGAGCAAGAACAACTATTGATTAATCAGCGACTATCTGATCCAGAAATTTATAAAAACGATCCGCAATTGATGATTTCCCTAAAAGAAAAATTAATCGTGACAACGAATCAACTTGAGCTGTCAATGAGTCGCTGGGAGTTTTTATTGCAGCGTTCAGATTCCTAAGGGATGGATTAATGACGACCCTCTCTTTTCAATCACGTCTTGGCCTAGGAACCTGGCAAATGGGTGAGAGCATACGCTCTGAAGTCGAGGAGCTTACTGCAATTGCATCAGCCATCGCCATGGGCTATCGGCTGATTGATACCGCCGAGATGTATGGATCCGGCCAGGCTGAAACGCTCATTGGTAAGGCGCTAAAACATGCGGGTAAAAGTGCGCGTGACCATCTACAAATTGTGAGCAAGGTCTTGCCCAGTAATGCTAGTACCAAAGGCACGATTGCTGCTTGCGAGCGCTCAATCAATCGCATGGGCTGTGACTATCTCGATTGCTACCTCTTGCATTGGCAAGGCTCTCATTCTTATGAATCTACCCTGGAGGGAATGATCACGCTTCAAGAGCGAGGACTGATTCGTAGTTATGGCATTAGTAATTTTGACGCTTCCGATGTAAACGCTTGGCTCGCTGCTGAGAGGAATGTGGGTAGTCCCTATGCAACCATATGTAATCAGGTGTATTACGCTCTTAATGCGCGCGGGATTGAGTACGATTTACTCCCACTTATGAAGGAAAAGGGTATGGCATTGATGGCCTATTCGCCTTTGGGTGCTGGGAGCTTGTTGCGTAACTCCCAGCTTATCGCGCTTGCCAAACAGGCTGGTTTGACGCCAGCGCAGGTTGCGCTCGCTTGGGTCTTGCGTCAACCTATTGCTGTCGCTATTCCGAAGACGATCCATGCAGATTGTTTGGAGGAAAACTTAGAAGCGAGTGAAATCCTTTTGGATGCTCGCATTTTGGAGGAGCTTGATCGGGCTTTCCCTCCCCCACTTAAAAAGACCCCATTACATATCATTTAATATGATTACCTGAATGAATGGTTTAGAGAAACGTTCAGAGGTGATGATCGATAAAATTCAGACCATTCCAGTTGATAAGATTGGCGGAGAAATTAGGCGTGCTTCTGATGAAGAAATGCTAGCAATTAATCGTGCACTAGCAATATTTTTGGGATTTACCTAACCAGCGCGCTGCATGGCAGGGTTTTCAAAGACTCCCTCGAGACGATCTTCAAGTTCTTCACTGGCTTGTTTCATGGCGGCGCGCATTTCATCATCGGGTTGCCAATAGTTACGATTTGAGGCTTCCATGAGACGGTTCGCCATACGTGCAGAAGCGGTGGGATTCAATTGCGCTAAGCGCTCCCGCATCTTTGGATCCAGAATAAAGGTCTGCGTGAGTTGTTTATAGACCCAGGGCTGCACTTGCCCGGTTGTTGCTGACCAGCCCATGGTGTTGGTGATATGAACCTCAATCTGTCTTACACCCTCGTAACCGTGTTTTAACATTCCCTCAAACCACTTGGGATTGAGCATGCGCGTCCGAGTCTCGAGTGACACTTGTTCTGAGAGGGTGCGCACCACACCTTCGCCTTGAGTTTGATCGCCGATGTACACCGGAATTTCTTCACCACCCTTGGCACGTTTTACTGCCTTGGTAATACCGCCTAAGGTATCAAAGTAGTTATCGATGGTAGTCACCCCGAGTTCCATCGACTCTAAGTTCTGATAACTCATGCTGACGTCAGCCAAGACGCTCTTTAAGAGCGCGTTATTGCAAACCGGCTTACCCGATTTGCCATACGCAAAACCCTTACGGCGCATATAGGTCTCCGCAAGTTCATCGTCCTCATCCCACACGCTGTGCTCGACCAAATGATTGACATTAGCACCGTAGGTGCCATCGGCATTGCCATAGACTCGCAATGCCGCCGTCTCGAGATCACAACCATGCTCATTCATATAAGCGAGTGCATGTTTGCGAACAAAGTTTTGCTCGATGGGCTCATCGGCAGCAGCAGCAAGGTACGCCGCTTCAGCAAGAAGTTTGATTTGCAGGGGCATCAAATCACGAAAGATCCCGGAAAGCGTGATTACTACATCAATGCGTGGGCGCCCGAGTTCTGCAAGTGGAATCAGAGTGGCGCCCGCAAGTCGTCCGTAGCCATCAAAGCGCGGGAGTGCGCCTAAAAGCGCAAGCGCTTGACCAATTTGCCCACCTTCGGATTTGAGGTTATCGCTCCCCCA
>VGIH01000139.1 GCA_016867965.1 Betaproteobacteria bacterium
CTCTTAGCGCAGAGTGCAGGATCGATACCAAGCGCTTCGGTCATTGGGCGTCGCGGTAGCGTTGACCCTTCCTTATTTATCCGTTCGGGTAAGGCCAATGAGGTCTTACGTGCGATGCGGGAGCACGATGCAGAACTTGCGATCGTCAATCACGCGATTTCACCAACGCAACAACGCAATCTTGAGCGTCATCTGGGTAAACACGTGATCGACCGCACCGGATTGATCCTCGATATTTTTGCGCAACGTGCGAAGAGCCATTTGGGTAAGACCCAAGTAGAGCTTGCCAATGTGCGCTACCGCATGTCAAGACTGGTGCGCGCTTGGAGTCACTTAGAGCGTCAGAAGGGTGGTATTGGTCTGCGCGGTGGACCGGGTGAGACCCAGATGGAGTTGGATCGCCGCATGTTAGCAACCAAAGCCAAACGCTTGGAAGCAGAACTTGCCAAGCTGCAACGTCAGCAGCGCACCCAACGCCGAGCAAGGGCCCGCAACGAAGTGTTCTCCGTGTCATTGGTGGGATATACCAATGCCGGTAAGTCCACCTTATTTAATGCACTGACCAAAGCTGGAACCTATGCTGCTGATCAACTCTTTGCGACCTTGGACACCACCTCCCGACGCGTTCATTTGGAAGAGGGGCGGCAAATTGTCCTTTCTGATACTGTGGGATTTATCCGCGAGTTACCGCATCAATTGGTTGAGGCCTTTCGAGCCACGCTTGACGAAACCGTCCATGCGGATTTGATCTTGCATGTGATTGACGCCTGCAGCCCAGTTGCCCAGGAGCAGCAGGCTCAAGTTGAAGCGGTCCTGAAGGAAATTGGGGCGGACGGCATTCCACGTTTAGAAGTGATGAACAAAATTGATTTGATGCCGCAGACTTTTACAAAGGGCCCCCACATTGAGCGCGATATCAATGGAGTGCCCTATAGGGTCTTTCTGTCTGCCCAGGAAGGCATGGGTTTAGACCTGCTACGCGAGTGTCTATGCGAGTTTGCACACAGGACTGATAAACTAAAGGTTGAGCACGCTGACGTCCAACATCACAAGGCGCATGGCGATCTGCTCCAACCATTAACCGATAGACCAGAAACCGCCGATTTTGATTTCCATTCGACCCGAAACTATTCGCCAAACACTCCATAAAGTAGGTGACTACTTTAAAGGGTTTTTCTCTGTCAATGATCCTGGCTGGGGAAATAACCATCAAGCACCCAAAGGGGATAAAGATCCTAAAGAGGGTGGTGATCAGGCTCAACCTAATCAGCAACCCCAAGGTAATCGCCGCCCTGAAAATGGACCACCCGATCTTGATGATCTCTGGCGCGATTTCAATGACAAGTTAAATAACCTCTTTGGCGGCAAGAAGCGACCATCGGGTGGTGGACAGCCCCCTAGTGGTGGTGGACGTAAACCACCCCAATTTAATGTTGAGGGCTTTAATCCCAAGACCGCTAGCTTAGGTGCCTTAGTCATTGTGACCCTGGTGTGGCTATTTAGTGGCTTTTTTATGATTCAGGAAGGTCAGGCCGGTGTTGTTCTCACCTTTGGTAAATACGACTACACAGCACGTCCCGGTATTAACTGGCGGATGCCTTGGCCGATTCAATCAACCGAGACCGTGAACTTGTCGGCCGTACGTTCGGTCGAGGTTGGTCGCTCGGTGATGATTAAGGGTACCAATCAAAAAGATTCGTCGATGTTGACCGAAGACGAGAACATCATTGATGTCCGTTTTGCGGTTCAGTACCGCTTAAAGGATCCGATGGAGTATCTCTTTAATAATCGCGATCCAGATATGGCTGTAGTGCAGGCTGCTGAGACCGCAGTGCGTGAGATTGTGGGACGCAGCAAGATGGATACGGTGTTGTATGAAGGTCGTGAGAAGATCGCGATTGATCTGGCTTTGGCCATTCAGACCATTTTGGATAGTTATAAAACCGGTATCTTTGTGACTAGCGTGACCGTGCAGAACGTGCAACCGCCAGAGCAAGTTCAGGCCGCGTTTGATGATGCGGTGAAAGCGGGTCAAGACCGTGAGCGTCTAAAGAGCGAGGGTGAGGCGTATGCCAATGACATCCTGCCTCGTGCTAAAGGTACAGCAGCGCGTCTAATTCAAGAGGCTGAAGGCTATCGGGCACGTGTTTCTGCGATGGCCGAAGGTGATGCCTTGCGTTTCAAACAAATTTACAGCGAGTACGCCAAGGCACCTCAGGTAACGCGCGATCGGATGTACATCGACACCATGAAAGAGATCTATAACAATGTCTCCAAGGTCTTGGTGGATACCACGAAGAGCAACAGCCTGTTATATCTGCCGCTCGATAAGATCATTAATCAAGTAACTACCGAAGCGCAGCAAGCAGCCCAAGTTCAGGGCGCTACACTGCCAGGTGTCGTTTCACCCAATGCCATCTCTAGTACCACTCCCAGTGCAGCACCATCCCCAGCGGAGCGTACTCCAGAGAAGCGGGATGGGTTGCGCAGTCGCGATCGTGGTGATCGTTAAGAATCGAGGAAAAAGTTATCATGCCTAATCGTCTTCTTGGTCTTATTCTGGGTCTAATCGTTTCTTTCTATTTGATTAGTTCCTGTATTTTTGTTGTCGATCAACGCAAGTTTGCCGTGGTCTTTGCCTTCGGTCAGATTGTGCGAGTAATTGAACAACCGGGCTTGCAGTTCAAGCTACCTGCACCATTTCAGAACATCATCTTTTTTGATCGTCGCATTATGACGATTGATAATCCCGATGCAGAGCGCTTTATTACTGCTGAGAAGAAAAACCTCTTGGTGGATTCGTATGTGAAGTGGCGGATTGTGGATCCCCTCAAATTCTTTGTCAGCTTCCGTGGCGATGAGCGACTAGCGACCGATCGGATGAACCAGTTGATTCGTTCGGCGTTAAACGAAGAGTTCACCAAACGCACCATTCGCGAGATTATTTCAGAGCAGCGTGATCAGGTGATGCAAGGGATTCAGAAAAAAGTCGAGGACGATGCCAAAGCCATTGGTATTGAGATTGTTGACGTGCGCCTTAAGCGGATTGACTTGCTAGCTGAAATTAGTGACTCGGTCTATCGCCGAATGGAAGCAGAACGTAAGCGAGTGGCCAATGAATTGCGCTCCACGGGAGCGGCAGAATCAGACAAGATTCGGGCAAGTGCGGAGCGTCAGCGCGATGTGATTTTGGCAGACGCTTATCGCGATGCCCAACGGATCAAGGGAGCGGGCGATGCTCGAGCGACAGCCCTCTATGCCGAAGCATTTAATCGCGACCCCCAGTTTGCTCAGTTCTATCGAAGCCTAGAGGCCTATCGTAATTCCTTTAAGGATAAGAAAGACGTGATGGTGATCGAGCCGAGTAACGACTTCTTCCGGTTCATGCAAAAGAAGAACTAAACGATCGCATCATGAACCGTTGGTTACTGCCCGAGGATATTGCTGATGTATTGCCAGCCCGGGCTCGCAAGATCGAGGAGTTGCGCCGTCGCTCCCTCGATCTATATCAATCCTACGGCTATGAGCTCGTTAGCCCGCCGCTCTTGGAGTTCTTGGATTCACTGTTAACCGGAACGGGATCGGATCTTAATTTACAGACCTTTAAGCTTGTTGATCAGCTCTCGGGTCGTACTTTGGGCTTACGTGCAGACATCACGCCCCAGGTGGCACGTATCGATGCACACCTTCTTAATCGTGAAGGCCTGACGCGTCTGTGCTATGCAGGGTCGGTAGCGCGTGTACGTACACCGCCGGGTTCAACGTCGCGTGAAGAGTTGCAACTCGGTGCCGAAATTTATGGGCATGCAGGGTGGGAGGCCGATCTTGAAGCGATCAATTTACTCCTAAAGACACTAACTCAAGCAGGGCTTGGCAAGATCTATTTGGATTTGTCGCATGCAGGAGTGCTTAAAGGCATCTTAGGCGATTTGGTATTAAGCCATGCCGATACCGAGACCCTTTACACCATATTACAAACCAAAGACCAGCCAAGCCTCACTCAATGGGTGAGCCAGTTTGCGCCTGCGATTAGCAAACCATTATTGGCATTGTTACAACTCAATGGCTCTTGTGCGGAAGTCTTGGCCAATGCCCGGTCGGGTCAGCTTGCCTTACCCAATCAACCCTTGATTGCACAATCGCTCAAGGACCTAGAGCGTCTGATTGCGGCCACCAGTGGCCTATCCAAAC
>VGIH01000140.1 GCA_016867965.1 Betaproteobacteria bacterium
CGCTTAACGACGTCAAGGACTTTTCTTACCGGTTCGGAAAGAATTACTCGAATTCGACCACCTTGTTTCGTAATGTCATAGTGCTCCTGCACCGTTTGAAATCGATCAAACGCTGCAAGCCAACCGTCTGGAGCTTGATCAAAGGTTGGTTGGACCTCGTACACGCGGCCCATCTTAGTCTCGTGCCGTCTCGTAGGTAGACGCAAAGTTTCTGGCGTTAGCACGATTGTTGTTTCCAAATATCGTGAGCCGAATCTTGCACAAGCGCGAATTGCAAGATCACGCACGACGCCCCAAGCAAGCTCATTCTCGTGCTGAGACCTTTTGAGGGCAGGCTTGGGAAAATATCGTCGCAACGCATTCTGCAGATCTCTGACCTCGCGACTAAAGAGGTTTAGCTCGCCGCCCACGCGTAGCAGAGGCCCAAGGCCAACTTCGATGTCAACGACCCTGTCGTTCTCTAACCAGTCGGAAACGTATACGCTAAATAATTGATCAGATACCGTACCAGTTTCTCGTAATATAGGTATAACATTTCGAACTTCTGGTGCACCAAGCAACGGTACAAGAGCCGAATGTTGTGCATCGTCTAAAAGATCGTAAAACCGATCCCAGGGTATCAACACTCCTTCGGCTGAAATCTCACATTTTTTCTCGATAAATAGATCAGATAAGTAACCTCTCAAGAGTTTCTCTTCAGTAGACGCGTGAGGATCGACATCTAGAAGTGCTTCTAACTCGTTGGCACTCAAGCGCTCTACAAAAGTAAGCGTCAGACCATGTTCATCAGCAGAGCTTTTGACAGTACTATTTCGGAATGGAGTTGGAGTCTCTTTACGCTTAAAAAAATCAAACAGACCCATTATTCTTCAGTCCATACCCAGCAGTTATAAAATTGTGACCAGCGAAACCCAAGACTCTTAAGCTCGGCCTCAAGTTTGACATTACCTCCACGGTCAGTGACTTTAATTCTCCTTGCTGCGCCAGTCGTTTCAGCAATTATGCTTGCGCCCCAGTAGGGCCTAATGACTGCTTTGACATCATCAACAGTTAAGGAGCGCGAGGAGACCTGCTTGATCAAATTGTCATGCTGGCTTTCAACGGTGTTCCTCGCCGTCGCCGAGCCTAACTTTTCGGTCATAACTACGGTTTGGCTAGCAACCGATTGCCTTTGCTGGTCAAATCCCTGAATGCGGGTAATCGTTTGTTTTTGGTCATCTGACAAACGATCGCGCCGTTGGTGGGCACTATCCGAACGGCTGTCCGGCTGAATTCCTAACCGCCTTAGTTCGTCTGCAATTCTACCTTCCCAGCCAGGCGTATGGAAAATTTTGAACACAGCCTTGCCACCTTGGTAAAAGCCACTCTTTAAATCCTCTGTTGTTCCTTGGTAGGCAGCGGTGTATTGGTTAAAGGGAAGATCTGATAGCCTGTAGACATATCCCCCATGCCCAGTCTTGCTGAACTCCACGACAAGGTAGTCCCCAAGTTGCATCATAAAAGCGTCTAGGGTCTTGTCTGAGCTTCCTCTAAGCCTCGCGTAGGTACCTTCCTCGGACTCGAGCAGGGCTCTAATTCCTGGGTTATAGGTCTTTTGACGAATTGTTTCGTGACCGAAAATCAGTCTGGTCCAAGCAATTTGATTCATGTACTTGGACCAAAATTTCAAGCGCTCTTGATTCGCACCATTTCTTGATGCCAATATGTCAAAAAAATCCCTCAGATTTCTCTCGTTAACCCAACCCATGACCATGCGCCATTCAAAGTCTGACACTTGGTTCCAGGCTGTTGCAATTCCCGCTGCCTTTAGCTTTGGATTTCGCCAGACGCTTGGTTGAATTAGATAGTCGCGAAGCTGCGGATCAACTGACCTATTTTGGCACTCGTAATACCGCTTTAACACGGCACAAATAGCCCGATCTCGAAACGTAGGCGCAGTTTTAATTAAAGCAATGACTGCCGGGAGATGATGTTTGAACTCACGTTCTGATTGCAGAATAACCTGCTTAACGGCACCAATCACAAGCTCTTCTCGAAACCACCCACTTGCTGGAATCCCGAGCCGCTGCTGAACTTCATTAACCTTCTCAAAGTCCCCCGCTAGAACGGCGGTCGCATATTTCTGTGCAGGGTTATCCGACAAAAGCTCAGGCTCGACTCGCAGCACTTGAACCCAATCAGGTACTGCCAGATCGCCGGAATTGCTATCGATCGTAGGCCAAGTTTTTCTTAAAAACGTTCTTAACTTTGAAAAACCTTCTCTCCCAGGTGAGCTGCTTAGCCTTGATGGGTCAACGCTTAGATACGAGTTAAAAAGAGAGTACCAAGTTAATCGCCACAGTTCACCTCTATCGGCTTGCTCGCGATAACTATTTAAAAGAGCTTCAAGATGAGGTGTCTCAATAACAGAAAGATCTTTTCTTTCTTTTAGAGGAATAGCGATAGCCGCGGCCACTATGTCCTTCGACCAACTATCCAGTACCTCACCCCGAACTAGCTTTAAAGCCGCTGAATAGGCGTCATCCTTAGAATGGTGTGACTTGCTGGAGTAGTCTTTGAAAAGTCTTTCAGCCCTTTGCACTTCTTTTTCAATCTGCTGAGGCGCGCCCAATTGGAGATGCTCGAGGCCCATTTCTTTGATTGATGTTAGCAAAATCTCTAACAATCTTTTCTCGGCCATTCCTAGCACTCACCAAAATCTCGATTGAGTAGCAGTTCTTTTTGTGCTTTAGAACGTTCTTCAATGGTCCAGAACTCAACTCGAATCTCTACTCTTCTACTGAGCTCCTTCTCTTGCCGAATCGAATAAGATGAAAAGCCGCCTAAAGAGAAATAACGTTGAATATCTTTTAATTGTTCCTCAGTAAGTTTCGGGGCGTTGGGTATCTGGGAAACCAAAGCACAAATTACGCTTCGACTCCGCTTAGTACTGAGTTCGAGATTGAGCGTGTAACTACCATCTTGGTCGGTGAATCCTTCAACAATGAAGCGCTTGATCCAGTTACCGGAGGCCGTCCTTTTCACCTTCAGCAAGGTTGGGATGTAGGCACGTAGTTCAGCCGCTACCTCAGGTCGAATGGCATGCGAACCGCTCTCAAAGTACACAATATCACCGAGATCTAGTCGATAGTTCGCTTCGTCCACCCTCACCTTGACAAATGGCAAGGACTCTTTTTTTAGAAGGGCCATGACGATTTTTATGTCTTTCTGCCTGGCAGCCTCTTGGGCGATGGACTCCGGGATGCTTTTTTGGATCGATATCAAGGTCACTGCCATGACGACAAGAAAAAGCGTCATTAGCGCAGTCATTAGGTCGGAAAAAGAGATCCAAAATGGACTTTCTCCCTCAGATTTACCAGTTTTTTTCTTGAGGATCAATGAGAACATCAGCGGCTCACTGTCTGCGAGTGCGATGCATGAATTGGGTCAATTCTTGTACAACGCCTATCAGCTGATTGGAAAGTGTCGAGATATTTTTGTCTGTCTCGCCTGATACTCGTCGAACTTGCTCAACAAGGGTTGTACCGAATACTTCAAATGCGGATTTAAGTTGCTGGTTGACGGCGTCTAAGTTTGCTCTACTTTCAGATTCCGCTCCTTTAAGAGCGTCAACGCTTTTTCTCATCTGGTCGATTAAATCCTTTGACATCCCCGCCTCGCGCTTTGCTGATTCGATTAGTCCGGTTAGCGCGAGCACTTGGCTATCTACAGTCCTTCTTGTTGAGTCATACTTTTCAAATCCGCTGTTTAAAGCTAACGAAGCTGTTTGAAGCGCAGCTGCCGAAGCACGAGCCTGGTCAATTAGGCTTGCCGACGTCGTAAGAGCTTGGGTCACGGAGTCGCCTGCCGTCTGAAAACGCTGGGCGGCAGAACCCATTGAGACCGCTCCCTGATTCATGCCGTCGATGGCACGCAAGGACACAGTACGAAGAGCGTCAATACTCGCCTGCGTTTTCAAGACTTGATCGCTAACCGTTTTCAGTAACTCGTCGACGGTGGCCGACAAACCTGTAACAAGATCACCGGTTCGGGTTGTAAG
>VGIH01000141.1 GCA_016867965.1 Betaproteobacteria bacterium
AAACATTCGCCACCTTCAATCATGCTGCGACAAATAGAGGCTTGTAGACCGTAAAAATCATTAACGCCATGGCTATCTGCTTCATCAGACCAACGGAGCCATAACACCTGCACCGCTTTACGAAATTCTGCATTTTTAGCTTTTGATTGCGGTTTGATACCGGTGCCAACGGCGTTGCTAACTAAAGTCTCAATAATATTGGAAGCATAAGGATTTTTGCGTACCATATCTCGCGCGCGGCTACGCAGTGTTTCTAGATGATTGCCAAGAAGGCTGTTGATGGCGCTATTTTCCGGCTGCCAATAAGTTAAGCGTTTACCAGAACCTGCTGCATCCCAAGCAGAAGCTTTGCTTTTGGGGCGTTTGAAAAGTTGTGCAAAGGTTTTAAGTAGCATCAGCAAATCCCCTTATGTGTAGCAAAAGTAATGCGACGCTTTAGGGACGTACTGCTTTTTAAATCTGATTTAATGCGGCTGCGTAAATTTAAGAGATCTTTTAAATCTACTTCCGCATATTTAACGATATGATCCCCATAAGCCACAGACACAACACGCTCACCCATCTGTAATTTGGTGATGGCTTGCTCAATTTTGACCAGATCATCTTCTGTGTACATAAAAATTATCCCATAAATTTACTTCTTATCACCCTTGGTCTTGAGATTTTGCTCTGAGGCAGTGGTGATTGTTCATGTTGAATCTTATATTCAGGAATCGATGATTTTTTGTATCCCATCAAGCTATCCCATTTGGAAGGCTGCCAGCGGTCGATGCCGATTGCGATACTTGCGCTTCTTGCATAAATACGACAATCCAGTGCTTCGTTGCGGTCACGAATCTTTTGCCATTCACGTTTTGGATAGCCTTTATGAACTTTGGTAACCAGCTGCTCGGACGTCAGCTGTTTAAAATATTCAGGTCCGTAACTTGGAAAGTGACAATATCCCGGAGGAAAGCCTTCTTCGCCTTGGGAAAGCTTAAGCGCATGATAAAGCTCTGACTTTAAAACGGAGACACCCACCGGCCAGAGTTTAGCGCCACGTCTGAGTTTTTGACCCAATACTGTCACGTCTACACGGCTTGGTGCTCCTAGCGGCACAAGGGCTTTATCAACACCTTTTACAGCCATGACTCGCCCAGGCGGTAAACTTCGAATCCAACCATAGACTTCTTGAGTGGCGTAACCGGCATCAATGGCCATCATGGAAATCCCTCGGTCTAGGCCGTCTTCGCTTGGGAATAAAGTGCTCATCAAAGCAGATAAATGCTGCCAAGTGCTCGTTTTGGCGGGGTCACCATCAAAAATACGATAATCCACTGACCAACTCTCGCGGTTTTTACCCCAAGCAACAATTTCTACTTCAATACGGTCTTTTTGTACATCAACACCGGCAGTTAGAACCAATCCTCCAAACGGTACAACGCCAATCGGATAGTTTTCTTTACGTTCAAATAAGCGCTGCCAATCGGGAGCTTCACCTTTATCGACCCAGGTCTCGCCTAAAGTCGTGTTAACCCAAACTTTCAGCAGCTGCTCATTATCTTTAGCATGTAAGAAATTCTGAGCCGCTTGTCCCCAGCTTAGCCAACCCACTGGACTATAAAGGCTTGAGAGATGAAATCCCGCAATCTTGCCATTGCTCTCGTTAGCAGCTCTCCACTCGCCATTGGCTAACATCCAGGTTTTTTGATGATTGTAGATTTTTTCTTCACAAGATATGCAGACATAATAGGCATTGAGCGGATCGTCATCCCATTTGACTTGAGGCCATTTTAGAATTTGAAAGGTATGGCAATGCGGGCACGGCACCCAATAATAGCGTTGATCGGAGGCTTCAAATTCCCTCTCAATACGGCTTAAGCCTTGAATGGTAGGCGTTGAGACTAACAAAATTTTGCGACGGGCAAAGGTGGCGGTACGTTGAATAGCAAGGGAGACAGGATCACCTTCGCCGTCAGCATCGCCAGGATAGGCATCAATTTCATCTAAAAACAAATAGCGCACGGGCATAGAGCGCAAACCCACAGCGCTATTAGCGCCAGTTACCACAACAATACCGCCGGTAAATTCTTTGCTTTGAACGGTATTGCCTGAATCCCGAGATCGTGGGTCTTTAACTTTATCGCGAAGAGCTGGCGTATCATCAATCAGTGGAGCTAAACGTCCTTTAGACCACCGTTTACCCATTTCAACAGTAGGCTGAACCACCAGCATAGGACCAGGCGCTTGATCAATGATGTAACCAATCCAGTTATTGCCAGCTTCGGTCCCACCAATTTGAGCGCCTTTCATAAAAATGACTTTTTCAACAGGTGACGATGGCGATAGTGCATCCATGATTTCTTTAAGGTAAGGCGTGCGTTCTGTACGCCATCTGCCAGGTTCAGAAGAGGCAGTTTGCGATAACATGCGAAACCCATCCGCCCACTCAGAAACTTTAAGTAGTGGATCAGGCCGAAGCCCTGCATTAAAACTGGTTTGATAAGCTTCAATTATCACGGCTGAGCTCCTCTAATGCGGTTCGAATTTCTTGCAGCAACACCTCATGAATTTTGTGGGCATCATCAATGGAGGCTAAAAGTGAGGCAACGCGATCAGGAATGTTCATCAAGCTATCACGTACGATTCTGGCTTTATTGAAGGCTGACACCTTGACGTCTTCTACTGAAACCAGCGCTCCAATTTCTGCTTTGGCTCTGGCCTCCAAAAGCTTGCCCCGTTCCATTTCATTTTTGATGCGGGTTTTAAGGAGAAGCGTTGAAAGCTCAGTTACATCAGAAGTACTTTTGCGTCGCTCAGGCTGACTTGGATCACGCATAGCGGCCAAAGCAGCGTCTGCTTGTTCAACGTCTACAAGGCCGTCTACCAAATGAATCAATCCATTTTGTACAAGTTGACCTGCGTATTGCCTTGAAAATCCATGCCGCTTTGCCCACTCTGATTGCTTGATGAGTTCCATAAGCTATCATGTACATAGTTCATCAAAGGTCTTTTGCGTGGCAGCGTGAATAGCCTTTGATTTGGTATGCGCTTGAAATCGCCTTATGATGGTATCGATGTATTTGGGATCAAGCTCAATCATGCGGCAGCGACGTTTTGAATGTTCTGCGGCAATAAGTGTTGTACCAGATCCACCAAAGGGATCAAGCACAATATCACCAACCTTACTGCTGTTCGTAATAGCACGCTCCATGAGTTCTACTGGCTTCATAGTTGGATGTAAATTGTTAGCGCTGGGCTTATCAATAAACCAGACATCGCCTTGATCTCGCGCACCACACCAATGACGATCAGCACCTTCGCGCCAGCCGTAAAGAATAGGTTCATATTGCCGTTGATAATCAGCACGGCCCAAAGAAAAATGATTTTTCGCCCAAATAAGGAATGTTGACCAATGACCGCCGGCTTGTTTAAATACTTTTTGTAAGACCGCCAATTCTGAGGCCGCCATGCACATATAAATAGCGCCCTTGGTGTTCATGATAATGTTAGAGCAAACGTCATAGAGAAAACTTTCAAAGCCTTCGCCAAGATTGTCATTCAAGATTTTGTGTTTGTTCTCACGAGATTTATTGCGGAGCGTATCTTTAATGCTAGCACCATAATTGACGTTATAAGGAGGATCACACACCGTGATATCGGCTTGCTCACCATCCAAAACAATGTTGTAGGAGTCAAGTATTGTGCTGTCGCCGCAATAAAGTCTGTGCTCCCCTAAAATCCATAAATCACCAGGCTTACTGATGACTGGGGTATTATCAGCGGGATCAACTGCATCAGCTTCAGCAGGTTCTTCTAGATCAATATCGGTTGCATCCAAGAGCTTTTGTATTTCATCAAAATCAAACCCGGTTAATTCCAGATCAAAATTAAGTGCCTGCAAATCTTCCAGTTCAAGTTTGAGTAAATCGTCATCCCAATCTGCCCAATTCGCCGATTGATTGGCAAGTAATCTAAAGGCCTTGATTTGAGCATC
>VGIH01000142.1 GCA_016867965.1 Betaproteobacteria bacterium
TCAATGTGGCCATAAAACATCGGGTAATCAGGGTGCACAAAGGCTTGCAGGTGATGGTGGGTACTAAGACCTGTGTCGCGCTCAAACTCGTTGGCAATGAAAGGTTCAAGATGATGGCCAAGTCGCAAGTGCAAGCCTTGCGTGTTACCCTAAGCAAAACTCGCCTCCGAGTCGAAAGCAACCGATCATGGTCGATCTTTCCCGCACGGGTTCGATAGGGCTTTTTCAAGGAAGCATGAATGGCAGAAACAACTGAGCTGGGGTTTGACGCGCTTGATCGTGAATATCTGTTTTGCATGTGGCCGGGAAAAGATCAGCTGCCAAAAGAACGTGCAGCAGAGTTGTTTTCAATAATTTCTAGCTCGGACAGCGCAGTAGTCTATCTAAACGATTTATCGTACGGAAAGTGGGAGATACCAGAAGCTCCATTTCACCCTGCCCTTAAGTACCTCAGTGAATGCCATCGTTCTGATTATCTGCGTGTTTATCTCATGCACTACTACGGTGGCGGCTACACGGATATAAAATTCACTTATAAGTCATGGAAAGGTGCATTCAAGACTCTGAAACAAAGCGATGCCTACGTACTAGGGTATAAACCAAAGAAAATCGGGATGAGTGAGAAATATCAGGATCCTGTTTTTCTCAAAGAAATCGAAGAGAAATACTTACCGTTCGGTATAGGACACGTCGCCTTTATTTTTAAGAGACAAACCCCACTCACTCTCCATATCTTGAACCGGCTGCACAAACATCTTGATGAGTATCAGGGTCAATTGATGGCTAACCCCAGCCGCACGCAGAAGGATTGGCTTGGAAAAATTTTGGATGATGGTTCTACATCAAAATACCCCTTGCACTATACGGAGCTTGGTCCCGACTTGTTTCATTTATCGCTTTATAGGTTTAAAGATAAAATCATTCACTATGACATTGAACCGATTCATATCTTCAGTAAACCAATCGCCGCTCCGGGATTTGCAAACTGGAAAAAGCAATTTTCTCTTGAATATATTCCTCAGTGGCCGTTTTCCGCCTAACTGACGCGACTGACAAAAACTCATGAAAGTTCTCTTGGTTGGAGGCTGTGGCTATATTGGTTCATTCCTCTACGAAAGACTCATTGAATCTGGCGGAAATGTCACGGTATCAGACACGCTTGCGAGGGGTAACCCAGCAGGGATTCCAGTGAGTTACGGAAGTTACTTTGATCTAACAACCGAAGATTTAGGCAGGTTTAACGCAGTCCTTTGGTTTGCAGGTCACTCCAGTGTTCCCTTGGCATCTCAGCAGCCCATCGCTGCGCTTGAAAATAACTGCATCGAACTTTACAGATTCCGCCAACGGTTACCGCAGGAATGTAAGTTCATTTATGCATCTACGGCTAGCCTTTATTCAAGGGCGATAGAGTCTGCTTGCAACGAAATGTCTAATGAGCAATCCCTGGTAGAGATTCCTGCTCAAAACCCCTATGACTGCTCTAAGTTTGCGTTTGATTATATCCAACAAAATTTCCTTAGACCAGGTTATTGCCTTCGAATGGGGACGCTAGCTGGCTTCAGTCAAAACTTGAGACCTGAGCTTCTGTTTAACGCAATGACAATTTCTGCTGCTCAGAAGAAGGTGGTTTATGTTAGGAATTCTGCTGCAATGAGGACTATATTATTTCTTTCTGACCTTTGGAGTTTTGTTAAGGCTTTGCTGTCTCAGTACCACCCTCCTGGGGTATACAACCTTGGGTCGCAATCGGCATCAATTCTGGGATTCGCAGAAGCAATTGCTGCATGGTGGGGCGCTGAAATTGTTGTCGAGCCAGACTCGCCAACTTATTCATTCGCACTCGACACTTCGTTGATGCGGCGAATATGCGGGGCGCTGGAACTGAGAACGCTCGGGGAGATGTCGGCTGATTTTATGAGCTCTTTCCAAAGGAATTAGGACGATGGATGGTTACTACCTAAATGAGTGCCTCTGCTGTGGCTCAAAATCGACGGAGTCAGTTATTGATCTGGGCTATCAACCTCCTGCTAACAGTTTTCTAGAGCTTGGCGCGCCATTGAGCAAGGCATATCCTCTAGCCCTCAACGTATGCACCAGTTGCTGGCATAGTCAGCTTAATTTCGTTGTCAACAGGCAAACCTTGTTTGACGATTATCTTTACGTGAGCGGTACGTCGCACACACTATACTCGTATTTTGAATGGTTCGCCTCTGCACTTAGAATCGCGACAGCGTCCGGATCCAAAATCCTTGACATCGCAGCAAATGATGGAAGCCTGGTAGCTTGCCTTAGGAAGCAGGGGCTAGACGCAGAGGGCATCGACCCCGCAGAGAATGTAGTGTCTAAGGCCATGAAAGAGGGGCTACCTTTACATGTTGGGTATTGGCCTGATGCAGAAAATAAGTTTTCAACCATGTTTGACGCTATTACTTGCCTCAACGTACTCGCGCATGTCGACCGACCTCTGGAATTCCTTGAAGCCTGTGAAAGGAAGCTGAGTCCTGATGGGATATTAATAATACAAACTTCTCAAGCAAGAATGATTTCCTCAGGACAGTTTGACACTTGTTACCACGAACATGTGTCTTTTTTCAACACCCGTTCCATCGCTGTACTTGCTGAAAAGGCGAAGTTGAAACTTGCGCAATCGTGCCTTACGGCTATACACGGTGACAGTCAAGTTTTTGTCCTCGCCCGCGATCCAGAAAACAGGGCCGCTAGTTTGCTTGCAGAAAATCTTCGATGCGGTGCATTTGCGATTATGGAGAGGCTTGAATCGGTTGAGTGCGAACCAAGTCTGTTTAATATTGAAACGTATAGGGAGTTTGCAAAGCAAGTAACGGTTCTTCTAGCGCGCTTCAGGGAAACGGTCGCTCACCACCGTAGCGAAGGGTTCAACATTGCATTTGTCGGTGCTGCAGCAAAGGCGATGACGTTTCTCAACGCGGCAGGGGTGGTAGGTGATTTGTTGATTGATGAGGCGCCGCTTAAAATTGGCCGTCACGCTCCAGGAGTAAACCTTGTGGTATCACCGCTTGCTGCCGCAAAGTGCTCAGAAGCACCAACTTTGTTCATTTTGACTGCATGGAACTTTTCTCAAGAGCTCGCTGCTAAACTTCGGGCAACTGGAATTCCACAAGGATCCCGATTTCTGACTTATTTTCCAACATTTAGACTTTTCGATTAGTATGCGTACTGTAGTGACTCACTTTTTCAATGAAGAGTACCTACTTCCTTGGTGGTTACGGCATCATCTTCAGTTGTTTGATCACGGTATTCTTATCAATCATGGCTCGACAGATTCATCATGTGACGTCATTCGAAATATCGCACCAGATTGGCTCCTAGTTAATTCAACATTACCGTACTTTAATGCGTACATGACAGATTTTGAAGTCATGCAATACGAACGAGGAATCTCTGGTTGGAAGGTTGCACTTACAGTCTCGGAGTTTTTAATATCTGAGATACCTCTACAAAAAATAGAGGCGATGATTGATGCACGGAAAATGGAAGGTTTTTCTTGTACCGGCTTTATTGCAGTTGATAACGATCCTAGTAAACCCCCAAGTAATACGAAGAGTCTGCTTATTCAAAAAGCCTGGGGTTTCAACGAAAATGAGGTTGTGGAAAATCCCAAGACCGCGCAGCGTTGGGCCTTAGGTGGGCCGTATCACAATCGATTTTACCATCGATCAGAGGTGGGAATGTATCAACCTGGTAGACATAGGTCGTTTCATCCACACTCAAGCAATAGGCTGTCGAATGTTATGGTGTTACACTTTGGATATTCACCTTGGACCGCTGAGTTCAAACGTCGAAAAATGCAGATCGGTGCCCGCCTAGACCCACGCGACGTCCAGCGAGGACTTGGAAAACACCATCTGTGGGATATCGAGTTACT
>VGIH01000143.1 GCA_016867965.1 Betaproteobacteria bacterium
CCGATTGCAGGCAATATGAACCTAATTCGCGCGACCCCCGAGTTCGTGAAGGCAGTTCGTTCGCTCACCCAGCAATATGGCGCTGTATTAATTTACGACGAGGTAATGACAGGATTTCGGGTGGCCCTGGGCGGCACCCAATCTTTGCAAGGCATTAAGCCTGATTTAACCTGCCTTGGGAAGGTCATGGGTGGCGGTATGCCCATGGCAGCTTTTGGCGGCAAGCGCGAGATCATGGCAAAACTTGCCCCCTTGGGTAATGTCTATCAAGCGGGCACCTTATCTGGCAATCCCGTTGCGGTAGCTGCGGGAGCGAAGACCTTGGAGATCATCTCGCGCCCTGGATTTTTTGAGTGCCTGACCGAGCAAACCAAAAAATTGATGGCAGGACTGCAGCAAGAGGCCGATCGAGCCAAGATCCCATTCTCGGTCGATAGTGTTGGTGGTATGTTTGGGTTCTATTTTTCGCAAACCGTGCCAACTTCATATGAAGCAGTTACAAAAACTGATATTGAAGCCTTCAAACGTTTCTTTCATGCAATGTTAGAAGAAGGTATTTACCTGGCTCCTTCTGCATATGAGGCTGGATTTACATCGATTGCCCACGACAACACAGTAGTCGATGAGATTATTCATGCCGCTCAGCAATCGTTTCAGAGGATTTAATACGCTTACATCCGTAGCGGATGATCGTAACCCGTCACACTAATGGTCTTGATTGCAAGCGATTGACGATCCCCGACCAAACCTTTTGGGTTCATGGTTTCCAAATGATCGAGGTCGATTGCGGTTAAGGTACCACCCCATACGCAACCAGTATCAATTCCAATGACACCTTGGCGATTGAGTAAGCCAAGTGTTGACCAGTGACCAAAGACGATCGGAAACGATTTTGTTTTACGATTGGGAGTCTCAAACCATGGGATATAGCCAGCGGGGCCACTTTCTAGCCCTTCTTTGCTCTTAAACTCCATTTCGCCTTCTGGGGTGCAAAACCGAATGCGGGTTAGGGTATTGGTGATTAAACGTAAACGATCAAAGCCATTCAGTATTGGATCCCAGTAGTTGGGAGTATTGCCATACATCTGGGCTAAGAAATCGCGATACTTTTTATGGCGTAAAGCAGTTTCAACTTCATGGGCTAACGACAGTGTGCGTTTTAGGCTCCATTGCGGTAGAACGCCAGCATGCACTAGCAAGACCTTACCGTTGCTTAGTGCCATGGGCCGGTGTCTCAACCAATCAATGAGCGCGCGACGATCAGGAGCTGCCAAAATATCATCAATCGTATCGAGCGGTTTGGTATCGCGAAGCCCTGCATCGCACGCCAATAAATTGAGATCATGGTTCCCTAAAAGGCATTCGGCAACCCCATCTTCTTGAAGTTGCTTTAAACGCCGTAAAGCTCCCAATGAGTCTGGACCGCGATTGACGAGATCCCCCAAGAAAATTAATTTAGAACCTTGAGGGAGTTTCTTGATGAGTTGATTGAGGGGCCTCAAACATCCTTGTACATCACCAATCGCAAAAACGCGTGTCATCTTAAGCTACTTTTTTCACAACGTTATATCGAATCAAGGTCGCCTTACGGGCTTCATCATGATCGACGATGGGGCTGGGGTAGTCCTTACCTAAAACAATACCTGCTGCCTCAAGTTCAAGCTGGCCCGCAAGCCAGGGCGCATGAATTGACTTATTTGATAGCTTTTCTAGGGCGGGAATGTAGCGGCGGATAAATTTACCATCGCTATCAAAGCGCTCAGACTGGGTGATGGGGTTAAAGATACGGAAGTAGGGCTGGGCATCGCATCCAGAAGAGGATGCCCACTGCCAACCACCGTTATTAGAGGAAAACTCAAAATCGTTCAGACGCTCTGCAAAATACTGCTCACCCCAGCGCCAATCAATACCCAAGTCTTTGCATAAAAAACTAGCTACGACCATTCGTAATCGATTATGCATATAGCCCGACTGATTGAGTTGATGCATAGCTGCATCAACTAGTGGGTAGCCAGTTTGGCCATCGCACCAGGCTTTAAATAGTTTCTGTGCCTTTGCTCCTCGCTCCCAAACAATCTTGTCATAGTCGGGCTTGAAGGATTGGCCACCGGCAAGGCGAGGGTGATTGGCCAAAATCATGAAATAGAAGTCACGCCAAATCAGTTCACTCAGCCAAGTACTTGCACCCAGGCTACCTGCAAGCATTCGACGATGAGCTTCGCGAACTAAACCTCGGATTGATAGAAGACCAAAGCGTAAGTATGTAGAGATGTAGCTGACGCCTTTGGTTGCTGGAAAGTCCCGACCGATGTTGTATTGATCGATACGTTTAAGAAAGTCACTCAAAAAGAGTTCGGCACCTCGTTGACCCGGTGGGAGATATTTTTCAATACCAGTTGTTCTAAATCCCATCGACTCGAGTGAGGGGATGCCAGTATCGATGGCCTTGGGGATAGGGGCATATCGACCTCGCAAGCTGGGATGTGAATCGCAGATGAAGGGCTCAAGATTGGAGGGATTTAGTTTCTTAAGCCACGCATTCTTATATGGGGTGAAGACTGAGAATACCGTTTCGGAATTCGTTAAAACTTCGGTCTTCTCAAAAATAACCTGATCTTTAAAATGTTGGAACTGAATCCCATCTCTTTCAAGCTTTTGCGCAATGGCCTCATCGCGCAAAATTGCTGAGGGTTCATAGTCATGATTAGTAAATACTGCTTGTACACCAAGTTGTTTAGCTAGGGTGGGGATCAGTTCGGTTGGATTGCCATGACGGGCAATGATCCCGCCCCCTTGGGCTCTTAGTGTTTTATCGAGATCTTCAATGGTTTGCCAAATGAAATCTACCCTACGATCAAAGCCCTTGCCCTTGGTGAGTAAAGGGTCAAGAATTGAGGTATCAAAGATAAATGAGACCCAGACCTGTTGATGTTGTCTTAGGGCATGATGAAGGGCCGCCTGATCATAGAGGCGTAAATCACGTCGAAGCCATACCAATGCACTAGTCATAAGCTCTATCTTATTCGGGAATGCGATTTTGATTATGATGCCCCATGGATAGCCTATTTTTTATTACCTCGAAAATTGTTCAATTCATCATTGAGCCTTTAAACCTGATCTTTTTGGCTACGCTCTTGGGATGGTTTTTTCTCACTATTCGAAAGACCGTCCTTACGAACCGTCTTTTGGCGCTTGCAGTCATTGGATTCCTAGCGGTCGGTTACCTGCCTATTCCAGAGGCATTAACCCGTGTTCTGGAAGACGCCGTTCCCAGGCCATCGATTCAGAACCTCAATCCCGACCAATTTGCTGGAATCATTATTTTAGGTGGAGCAATTAGTGGCGAGGATATTGCCATCGATCGCGGTGAAGTATCCATCTATTCTGCTGCTGAGCGTGTGACCAAGGGCTTGGAGTTGATTCGGAAGTATCCCGATAAGCCATTTATCTTTAGTGGCTTTTCAGGAAGAGTAAATCCAAGGGGTATCTCAGAGGCCGATGCCTTTAAACAATTGATCCAAGAGCAGGGACTTTCTAGTATTACCGGTAATTCAGCCCACTACGAGAACCAATCGCGCAATACCTATGAAAATGCGATCTATTCCAAAAAGATCATAGATACGATTTATCAACAATCCCCAGATCAGCAATCAAAACCCTGGTTATTGGTCACCTCAGCCAGTCATATGTATCGATCGACTAAGATCTTTGAAAAGCAAGGAATTCCGATAATTGCTGTTCCGGTCGATTACCAAACAGGGAATACTTTGCAATGGCGCGAGTTTGATTTAACGAAGGGCGCATTCCTATGGAACATGCTATTGCATG
>VGIH01000144.1 GCA_016867965.1 Betaproteobacteria bacterium
CGGAATTTTTATGGAGACCCATCCGAATCCGGCCAAGGCCTTATCGGATGGACCCAATGCAGTGCCGCTGCATCAGATGAAGGCCTTACTGGAGCAGCTGGTCAGCATTGATCGGACCGTAAAAAGTAAGCCGTTCTTGGAAGAGAATTTCGATTGACCCCGATGCCGACTAAATCTAAGCGCCCAACCGGGAGAGAAGATAAGACTGTTCCGCTTGGAGTGGCCCAGATCGGCTACGGCGTGCTCGGAAAGTCACTCTTTAGGGCAGTAGATACCCACCCGAACTTTCAAAATATTGTGGTGTGCGAACCAGATTGCGCGCAGACTGAACCCCTAATGCAAGAGGCTGATGCCCGGCAAATTGGCCTCAACACTAAGCATCGCGAAGTAATTAATCACGCCGATGTTGATATTGTTTTTGTCAACACCCCAGCGGAATCTCACTATGAAATATGCGCTACCGCAATAGCAGCAGGCAAGCATGTGTTTTGTGCCAAGCCACTTACGCCAAATCTATCAGACAGCAGGCGCCTAGTGAGGCTTGCGCAAGCACGCGGGGTATCGCTCACGGTCGGTCACCAAATGAAATACAGCGCCCATTTTCAATATGTCAAAGAAATACTTGACTCGAAAATACTGGGTGAAATTTCAAATCTAACTTTTATAAACAATAAAAACCGTCTACTCCCAGGTAACCTAACGCGCCAGAAAAATCCAATATTGTGGGAAATGACTACCCATCATCTGGATACCCTTTTCTACCTGTTTCCTGGGGAGCAATGGAAACTCAGAGGGGCAACGCTATCTCGCCCTGCGAGATCGGCCTATGATTCGAATACACATGTCGATGCCGTTTTCATCAGTAACCTTGGCATTACGCTACTGTATCAGGCAGGGTTTGATTCCTTAAGATCAAACTATTTTTTTCGAATTGAAGGCAGCCTTGGAGTTCTAGATATTTTAGGTGACCATATTTCTATGCCGGTGCAGCACTACCTGCACACTGATCGAGAAAACATATCCCGGCTACTACCGTACAGTCGACAGCCAAGCTCCTCTTGGAGGTCAGCATTGAATCAATTAGCCGCTGATATCTACGGACCAAATACAACAGCAATATCTGGAATGAAAAACATTGACGTCCTATCCATAATCGACCAAATCGAAAAACATGCAAGTCAGAGAAATCAATAAACAAGAGCTACATGTTTTAAACGATGATGGCTCGATTATCGCTGGGGTTAATATCGGGTACTACCGCCCATGGATTTACCCGCTTTGTACACCGTCAGGAATCAATGTTCTAAGGGAGTTTCCACCGGATCACGGATTTCATAACGGTGCTTTTTTTGGGCATTATCCGGTATCGAGAAACAATTCAACGCACAATTTTTGGGGTGCGCCGCCATTCCGAAGTGAATCCGATGAAATAGCAGTCTGGGTTGGAAGACTTTCATCCAGACTAGCTTCAGTTAAGGTGCACGAGAATAATGTAACACTTATTCTAGATTGTGCATGGATTAGCCATGAAGGCGATACTATTGTCGACGAGCAAAGAACATTTAGTATTGAGACGTCGTTTGAGCAAACAAGGCTTCATACAAAATCGACATTACTCAATACCAGTAAGCAATTAGTTTCATTTAATAAATCAAAGTGCGGCGGCCATGCGTATCGTCTATCTGCTCAAGCTTTTGCTTTCGAAGATTGCATAGTCACCACGAGTGATAATGAAATCGGAATTGAACGAGCCCATGGCACATGTGCTGAGCATGACAAGAAAATAACAATAAGCTCCGGTAAAACGACTCTTGAGCTTGGCGCTTCCCCAGATTGTTTCTATTTTGTAAGGTCTTACGGGCTCGTCTGCGCGAATCCGTTTTTGGAGTTACAAAAAAAGTTGCATGCAAACGAAAGCTACACATTTTATTCAAAATTAGTAATCAGCTAGCCCTGTAAACTTTGAATCAATGCAATATGCTTAAGTCCGTGTCTACGAGACTGGGTACAGCCCAGTCGCGAAAGCTCCGGACTTTACTAACATCTCCGTGGCCCTGTTTATTGGGGGCAGGTCACCCCCAGTGTCTTAATTTAGGGGGAGACTACAGTCGGAGTAGAATAAAGTTAAGTTCCAAAGGCAACTTTTAACCAAGTACGCCCTTGCGATACTCATTAGTTAGCACAATAAATACCTTTCATATTTATGCAAGACATAACAGCAGAAACCGTGGAATATCCCAAAAATTGTCCCTATTGTGCAGAAGAGCATTTGCTGATTTTATGGCCAAACGCACACGGCGCTAAAGCATTCGCACGCAAGATGCTTACAAGCGATGGTTTACAAGTGACCGATGAAGTAGAGATCCAATTTACAAAAAATAAAATTCTTAATAAGATTACGCAGCTCTATGCAGTTGATGTAGAAAAAGCAAATAAGAGACAAAAGATTACTGGAGACGGCACTCTTACGACATTTGTAGTAAAAGACCTAAATCCAGAATACCGTACAGTTTGGCGTTACGGGACGGGCTATACCAGCACGAATATTAAGATCTATAAATGCAAACAAAAGCTCAGAGAAAAACTGGGGCACCCATTCCTCGTTCATTCAACAAATGATACGACTGAGGCGAAAAGAGATTTTCGCTTGATACTGGGGCCGCGATTCAGAGAGGATAGAACTATCGTTGAAGAGTCGTTTCACACAGCTGATGATATTTTAAACTTCCTCAATGACGTTGATGATTATTTGGTGTTGCGTGATTACAGCGGAGGAGATATCGATATTCTTACTCGGCGCCCAGCGTCCGAATTAGCTCACTTACTTAAAGCAACACATAGCCGTATGAGACTAATCGAGTTTCCTCGTGAAAAGTTGTTGCCTAAGATAGATATAGTGCACCCACACCACGGTATATTTTGCCCAATATGGTGTGAGCGCATGCTCGAAACTAGAGTATTCGATAGTAGTACGAATCGATTTCGACCTAACAACGAAAACCTAACATTTTCACTTATTTATCACTATCTTTTATACAAAGAATCCATCCCACAACACTCACAACTCATACTGCGGAAATGTATCGAGACCGCAGGCTATCACGAATTGTCTACACTTGACTTTGCCAATCACAATCAATGGATCTATGTACTATCAAAGTATCTTAAGAAAAATGGTTACAGCGTTCCTCAAAGCATCGATTTATCTTTATCAAGAAACGAAAACACGAGAAGCGCAATTATCAAGCTTTCGCAGCTGGATCGTGTCGCGTGTATTCCAGATAGCAATCCGGAATACACTGTTCAGGAAACTAATAATATCGATAAGTGGGCTCACTTCGATTTAATAAAAATTGCGAAACTATTACTTAAAAAATCAATTCATGACCAACAGAGTCTTCAAGGTGTCGAGAAAGGGCATGAACTGCTAGTTTCTCCTCTCTTGGAGCGAATTAACGTTCCTTTCGCAACTAAAATTAACGGTGAGCGTGAAAACTACCTACTCAAAATATTTTATAGTAACTACGCGCACGTAATTGAATCAATTGAGTCCTCTCTGCGGGCAGCGTCAAGGTTAACGGATGCCCAGCTTTGTACGCCAAAAAAAATTGAGCGCTTCAATAACCTCATATTGACAATAGAAAAATATATTGAAGGAAAAGTACTAGCAAAGTTTTTTACCGCGGACTACGCTCACGCATTAACCGAGATAGAAAACAAACTAGATGCGCTTACGAGTATCTTGGTTCGTAATGCAATTATGCACGGGGATATACATGA
>VGIH01000145.1 GCA_016867965.1 Betaproteobacteria bacterium
GATAAGGGTAAGTGGTATGTCACTACCCCCGGCTCTGTAGTAATTCTGAAGTCTTATCAGGATTTAACAGCCACTTGCAGAAAACCAGAGACAAAGAAAGTTGGTGCAACTACCTTTAAATCAGCTAGCGAAGGGTCGGTATGGGGAAATGTCCTTGCTGGCGGTCTAATTGGATACGCGGTTGATGCAAGCAGTGGTGCTGGTTTTTCTTACCCGCCTACTTTAAATATTGAAATGGTTAGAGGAGATACTCTCCCCAATCCACCAGTCCCCACTCAATCGCCAGCTCCAGCCTCTACACCAACCACTTCTTCAAACTAATTTTGGTCAGGAAATGGTCAGGATTTAAGGTATAGTTAATCAAGTGCAAGTTGGGGGAATTTCAGAACTTGCCTAGAACGCTTGATTTACAAAGGCCTATTTAGATTTACTTGGCCTGCCCAGCAGGAGTCGAACCTGCGACCTACGGCTTAGAAGGCCGTTGCTCTATCCAGCTGAGCTATGGGCAGTTAGGATGACTGATTTTAATGGACTATCCCCTGCCTTGGGCTCTTTTGGGCAATTTATTAAACTCCTGTTATAAATAGTGTTTTCATAACTAAAACTGTCTTGGAGATTTCATGAGGTTCCTTAAATCTTGGCTTCTATTCGTTTGTTTGACTCTGTCTTTTCAATCCTTCGCTCAATTCCCATCCGATTCTGGAGATGATCAATATCAGCCTCGACTTGGCCAAGAGGGTAAAGATGTAATTTGGATGCCCACGGGTAATGATTTAGTGAATCTGATGCTCAAGACCGCGAAAGTTGGTCCCAGTGATTTGGTGTACGACCTAGGCGCAGGGGATGGCAAAATTGCCATTGCTGCTGCTAAAAATTTTGGTGCAAGGGCAGTAGGTATCGAGTTCAATCCTGAGATGGCAGCGTTAGCGCAGCGCAATGCGAAACGGGCAGGCGTTGGAGATCGCGTCACCATCATTATTGGCGATATTTTCAAAGAAAACTTTAGCAAGGCAACCGTTGTAACACTTTATCTCCTACCCGATCTCAATCTACGACTACGCCCTACTATTTTGAAGATGAAGCCAGGTACGCGCGTGGTGTCGCATGCCTTTACGATGGGGGATTGGGAACCCGATCAGGAACTTGATGTCGGCTCACGTGGATTTTATTGGGTCGTACCGGCAAATGTTGCTGGTGAGTGGTCACTGAATGGTATTGAATCCTCAAATAAGGCTACTCTCTCCCTAACTCAACATTACCAAAATATCGCTGGCAATATTACGATCGGAAATAAATCGCAGCCGATTCTGAAAGCAAAATTAGAGGGCGACAAGTTGAGCTTTAGTTATATGGGTCGTAAGAATACTCTTCATAACATTAGTGGCAAAGTTACTGGGAATGAATTTAGGGGTGAAGATCCAGCGTTTTATCAAAGCGTTATTACTGGCAAACGACAATAGACTCTGAATGAGTCAAACGGCTTTTAACCCGGAGGGCCTGCCGCTCCGTTTACTCAGCCCCATTGGGGCTGTTGCCATAATTGTCGGCATTGTGATTGGTGCTGGCATCTTCAAAACCCCGTCGATGGTTGCCGGCATCACCGGTGACGTCGGTTGGGCAATTACCATCTGGGTGGCTGGTGCACTAATCTCGCTGATGGGTGCTCTTTGTTACGCTGAGCTCGCCACTCTCTACCCTCATGCAGGCGGGGATTACCATTTCTTGACCCGTGCGTATGGCAAAAATATCTCGTTCTTGTATGGTTGGGCCAAGGCAATGGTTATCAACACTGGCTCGATTGCATTGCTTGCATTTGTCTTTGGCGACTACATGACCAAGGTATTACCTTTGGGTGCTAACTCTTCCCTCTATTGGGCATTCTTTATTGTGATTGCCCTCACACTAATTAACTTAATTGGGATTCATGCATCAGCAAATGTGCAAACAGTACTCACAGTTTTAGAGGTTGCTGGTTTAGTGGCCATCATCATTGCTGGCTTTGGTTTATTCGGAAATGCTCCTCCTCCGGTTGATAACCCACCTTTGTTTAGTAATACCCCGCAACTAGGCATGCTTGGCCTGGGGATGGTCTTTGTCCTACTCACCTTTGGCGGTTGGAATGAATCCGCTTACATCTCAGCTGAACTTAAGGGTACTAGCAAAACGATTGTGAGTGTGATTGTGATTAGCTTGGTGATCATTACCATCGTCTACCTATTAGTCAACATTGCATTAATTAATGGCTTGGGTCTCAAAGCCTTAGCAAGTAGCAAGGCAGCGTCTGCCGATCTGTTGGGCTTAGTTTTTGGCCCTGTGGGTGAGAAATTACTGGGTTTATTTGTGGCGGTTGCCGCACTCACCAGTATTAATGCCACCATGATTGTGGGGGGCCGCACCAACTACGCCATGGGTGAAGACTGGGATGGTCTTAGCAAAATGGGCAAATGGGAATCCTCCCGCGGCACCCCCACATTTGCTTACCTCGTGCAAGGCGTCATTAGCTTGGCTTTGGTTGGCTTTGGAGCCCTACAAAGCGATGGCTTTGAAGCCATGGTGGAATTTACTGCCCCGGTCTTCTGGACCTTCTTGTTATTGGTTGGTATTGGTTTATTTGTATTGCGGTTTAAGGATCGCTCTGCTCGTCCATTTAGTGTTCCCCTCTACCCCATCACACCACTGATCTTCTGCGCCTCGTGTGCTTACCTGGCTTACTCCAGCATCATGTATGCACATAGTAAAGGAGCAGTGCAGATCTCTTTCTATGTGATGCTTGCCGGTATCGTGGCATTACTCATTCTGCGTTTACGTAAGACCTCTTAGGTCATTAAATTGACATCTGGCTCTGTAAACTGGAGCTTTTGGGGTGTTGCTGTTCATGCGTTTGTTCTCGTTGATTCAATGTGCTTTGCTGATTCTGGTCTTGACTGGATTGCCAAGACCAGTCTATGCATTTGAGCCATTAAATACCGATGATGCGGGCACGATTGGTAAAAGTGTTAACCAGATCGAGCAGTACTTTTATTTTTTACACAACAACACGCCAGGTAATCCTGGTAGCGTGGCTACCCCTGGTGAGGAGTTCCGAGGGCTTAGTAATGCCAAGGCTTTTCCATTTACCTACACCCATGGTCTCTCTGATACCACTGAGATTGCGTTTGCAACCACCTACTATGCAACTCCACGCGGGTCTTATTCACCGTTCTCAAACAATATTGTTTCCTTTAAATGGCGCTTCTGGGGTGATGGTCAGACCGGCCTTGGAATGGCAATTAAGCCAGTAATTACCCTATCAGCAAGTACCTCACAGCAGGTACAAGGCTTAGGTCTGGCAAAGACCAATTACGAGTTCAACTACATCCTCTCCTACTATTGGGAACGGATTCAGGTGCATACCAATATTAGTTACGCCCGTAATCCCTACAACACCAACTATTCCATTAGCGGCACATACAGCCCGTATCAAATTAATTTGGTATCGGCTTCAATTGCGCCCGTCTGGATCGTCATCTCGTGGCTCAAACTTGCTTTGGACATTGGTAGCTCGATTGATACCTCCACCGATGCAGCCGCCGTTAATGACTATGGGATGGTAGCAGCGATCTTCTCAGTCGATAAAAATATTGATGTTGGGTTCTCGTATTTACAAAGTAGCACGACACCAAATAATGCATGGAGTAGCAAAGGGATCGTATCCAACCGTACCGAGATTGGTGTCACTTGGCGGTTTTGAGGAATTTGGTAGAATCAACAAGAGAAAAGT
>VGIH01000146.1 GCA_016867965.1 Betaproteobacteria bacterium
CAAGGCTTTGGCTATGCCGTGGTGCCAAAGCTGGCGAATGTCGAGTGGGACAAAGACAAACGAATCCTAATTGCCAATCTACCTCGTAAAACCATTTATCGCCGGGTAGGTCTACTAGAGCGCAAGAATCATGTTCGCACCAAAATTACCAAGGCCATCGAAGAGCAGTTTAGAACCGAGGCTAACTCCGCTCATTAATTAGTCGAGATAGCAAGCGAAGTGAACCACCTGATCGAGATACAAGGGATACTCGGTAATGCCATGATCGCTCCCCTCAATAACTTCATGGTTCGCATTGGGGTAAAAGTCGACCATCTCATGCCAATCAAGCAACTCGTCACCGGTTGCTGCAACTAACAAATAGCGCTCGGGATGCGTTATCTTTTCCACCTGTTGTAGACGCAACTGCTCGACATACTCTGCTCGCCAATCAAAAGGCTCATCGCTGTCATAAGCAGTCAGCTGCCCAACGTAGGGTGCCAACTCCCGAGCGGCTCGCACTGCTGGATTAAGCAACACAGTGCGTGAATTGGGAAACTGCTCGGCCAAATGCGTTGCATAGAATCCACCAAGCGATGAGCCAATAAAACTAATTCGCTTAGGGTTTGCCACTTCAATTTTCGCCTTAATCATGGCGATCGCCTCCGCGGGTGATGGGGGCAGTTGAGGGCAATACCAGTTAATCGACTCGCCTTTTTCAACCAGGGATGCAATGGCATCCTTAGTTAACTGGGCTTTTGAGGAGTTCGGGGATGACCGAAACCCGTGCAAATAGACAATCAGCAGATCAGGATGATCGGGCATAGCGTCTTAGTTTGCTTTTTGTCCAATCTCAAAGTTCGCTAAGGTCTCGAGCGCCTTGACCATGGCTGAATGGTCCCAGGCCTTACCACCGTGAGCCACGCAGGAATTAAACAACTCTTGGGCAGTCGCCGTATTGGGCAAAGAGACACCAAGTGCTTTGGCGCTACTAAGGGCTAAGTTCAAATCCTTTTGGTGCAACTCAATCCGAAAGCCTGGATTAAAAGTGCGATTGACCATGCGTTCACCATGTACTTCCAAGATCTTTGAGCTTGCAAAGCCACCCATCAATGCTTGACGAACCTTGGCAGGGTCGGCACCTGCTTTAGCAGCAAACAAAAGAGCTTCGCCAACCGCTTCAATATTTAGCGCCACAATAATTTGATTGGCCACTTTTGCAGTTTGTCCTGCGCCATTGCCACCCACAAGATTGATGTTTTTACCCATCAATTCAAAGAGCGGTTTGACTTGATTAAATACCGCTTCGTCTCCTCCAACCATAATCGAGAGCGTGGCGTTTTGTGCGCCGACCTGACCACCAGACACGGGAGCATCGACATAATTGCAACCGAGATCGTTAAGCTTTTTAGCAAACTCTTTGGTCGCAATTGGTGAGATGGAACTCATGTCCACCACAATCTTGCCTTTGCTAATTCCTGAGGCAATGCCGTTCTCACCAAACAGAACTTTTTCAACATCGGGCGTATCAGGAACCATTGTGAAGATGATGTCGGCATGCTGAGCAACTTCAGCGGGAGTCTTGCAGGTAATTGCTCCGGCCTTGATGAGATCCTCGGGTATTTGGCTGCGTGTTGCCACATAAACTTGATGACCACCTTTAATTAAGTGACCAGCCATTGGAGAACCCATAATGCCTAATCCAACAAAACCCAATTTCTTTGCACTCATAGCAATCCCTTTGAAGAAAAATAATGAACTAAATAGATTTTAGGGAACCGACTTCAACCAAGCTAAGCCGGCTTCGGTAGTGGTGGCTGGCTTATATTCGCAACCGATCCAACCTTGATAACCCAATTGATCAATGAACTTAAACAAATAGGCGTAATTAATTTCGCCAGTCCCGGGCTCATTACGCCCAGGGTTGTCTGCTAACTGAAGATGCCCAATACGATTTAGGTATTTTTTGATGGAGTTTGCTAACTCGCCTTCCATGCGTTGCGCATGATAGATGTCGTATTGCAAGAAAGCGTTATCGGCGCCCACTTCATCGAGGATGGCAATACCTTGAGCAGTGGTTGATAGAAAGAAACCTGGAATATCAAAGGTATTAATCGGCTCAATCAATAACTTGAGACCATGCTTTTTAAACTCACCTGCGGTGTACTTCAAATTACTCACAAAGGTGCTGTGCAATACTTTTGAGTCTACACCGGCAGGTGCCTTACCGGCGAGGCAATTAAGCTGACCAACCCCAAGAGCAGTTGCGTATTCGATGGCCTTTGCAACCCCTGCACGATATTCATCAATACGGTCTGGCAAACAAGCAATACCCCGCTCACCACCATCCCAATCTCCAGCAGGAATATTGTGTAACACCAATTTCAATTGATTATGATCAAGCTTGGCTTTGATCTCACTCGCCGCATAGGCATAGGGATAGAGGAATTCGACTGCCTTAAAACCACAATCGGCTGCCTTGTCAAAGCGCTCCATGAATGGGACTTCGTTGAACAACATCGATAAATTTGCAGCAAACTTTGGCATTCCAATTCCTCTGGTTGAGTTAAAAAAAGACTTATTCTAAAAGACCAGCCGTTACTAAGCCTTCAGTACCAGCTGGGTGACGGCAATCAATGTCCTCAAACTCGTTGATGTTATTGATCTCGGTGCCCATTGCAATGTTGGTTACTTTCTCCAGAATGATCTCAACAACCACGGGTACTCGGTATTCTTTAGCCATCTTCTGCGCCTCAATCAAGGCCTCCTGAATTTTGCCTGGCTGGGTGACGCGCAAGGTTTTGCAACCCAAGCCTTCAACCACCTTACCGTGATCAACGCCATAGCCCTTCAGGTTCTCATCGTGTACGTTGATGTTGTCAAACGCGAGTTGGACACAGTAATCCATATCGAAGCCGCGCTGTGCCTGACGGATGAGACCCAGGTAGCTGTTGTTCACTAAAACCATGACGAGTGGCAACTTAAACTGAGCGCCAACTGCCAACTCCTCAATCAGGAACTGGAAGTCATAATCACCTGCAAGGCCAACCACAGTGCGAGTTGGGTCAGCAGCTAACACGCCGAGCGCAGCAGGTACTGTCCAACCCAAGGGGCCTGCTTGACCGCAGTTAATCCATTGACGTGCGCCATAGACATGCAAGAACTGGCCGCCAGCGATTTGTGAAAGGCCAATGGTTGATACATAAACCGTATCGCGCTTGAATGCTTGGTTCATCTCTTGATATACGCGCTGTGGCTTGATGGGAACATTATCAAAGTTTGTTTTGCGCAACATCAGGCGCTTGCGTTCTTGGCAACGTGAGACCCAATCGCTGTAGTTATTCAGTTTGCCTTTTGCCTTCCACTCTTTGGCTACTTCAACAAAAAGTTCGAGGGCCGCTTTAGCGTCGGACACAATGCCGTAATTGGGATTGAATACGCGGCCAATTTGGGTAGGTTCAATGTCCACATGCACAAACTTACGGCCTTTGGTGTACACATCGATTGAGCCGGTATGACGATTTGCCCAACGATTACCAATTCCTAGGACAAAGTCGCTAGCCAACATCGTGGCATTGCCGTAACGATGCGAGGTTTGTAAGCCCACCATACCAGCCATTAAGGGATGATCATCAGGAATTGAGCCCCAGCCCATCAGTGTTGGTATTACTGGAATACCGGTAATCTCGGCAAACTCCACCAAAAGATTTCCGGCATCCGCATTAATGATTCCGCCGCCTGC
>VGIH01000147.1 GCA_016867965.1 Betaproteobacteria bacterium
ACCGGCGCCTGGTCTTGGTCGGGTTGGTCATCGATGGACAGTCTGAGGGTCATGGCGTGACTCCTATCGACCTGTCCACGAAACCGGGGCAACCCCACCCCGTTGCAGGCCGGTTGAAAATTCCTGCGTAGAAGTCGATCAGTTTTGTAGCCTCATGTTCCCAGTTAAACTGTTCTTCTACCGCTCGGCGTCCATTACGGCCCATGCGCTCAGCCTCCTCTGGGTGGATGATCAGATAATCGATGGCCTCGGCGATGGCGGTTGGATTAAGGGGATCAACCAAGAGCCCGCAATCAATCTTGGCAATAATCTCGTGCCAGAGAGAAAAGTTCGAGGCGATGACGGGGATTCCTGCGCTCATATATTCAAACATCTTATTAGGCTGAGCATCAATATGATTAGCGAGTGGATGGTAGGTCACGAGCCCCGCCGTCGAGCGCCCCAAAACCTCTCGGACTCCACTGCGATCTAGAATCCCCAGTGGGTTCACCCGACGCCAGCCAGGGAGAGCCTGCATTCGTAGTTCGAGCGCACTGTCACCAAATTTGCCGGCAAGGTTAAGCCGCACATCGGTACTCACTAGCCCCAGGGCCTGACACACCTCCTGGATGCCACGAATTTGTGCGATGCCGCCGACATAACAGACCTCTTTTTGCTTGTGTTGCCAGGGAGTCGCACTTACAAGCTCATCAAGGATGGGATAGTTATTGATATCGATCGTGTTTGGATTAATCCGAGTGAACTTATCTCGAATGTATGGGGTTGCAGCAATGACACCATCAAGCTGAGCACACGCCCATTGTTCATAGGCGCCAAATGTTTTGGAGAGCAGCCAGCGCAATGGCATGTTGAGATAAGGCTTCGTGAGCAGCTGCTTCGGTACATCCTCGTGGGAATCGAAAATCACTCGATAGCCAAGCTGCCTGAGCTTGAGCCCAATGGGGATGAGCTCTGGGTCGTGGAGGTGATAGAGATCAGCTTTGAGCGCGGCAGCCATCGCGAAGACGCGCTTGGGGGAATTAAGTATTCGACCCAGGCGCCCAAGGGACAAACTTGCATCGAGGATGGTGATAGAGCTGAATACTTCATTGCCCTTGCCGTCGGCAACAATGAGAGTGACATCGTGGCCATGCTTGCGCAGAGAAGTGCACATCTTGTGAAAGATGCGCGTGTCGTGGCGGGAGTGAACGGAGGTGAGGTGAGCGATTCTAATTGCCATAAGACCTATGCCAATAACTGCTCGTATACGCCAATCAGTACCTTAGCCTCGTTATCCCAGCGAAGATCTGAGACACGATCGCGCAGGCCAAACCGGAGCTCGCGGGCAGTACGTGCATCAAGATTGACCAAAAATCTTGTTAGCTCAGAAGCCCGGGGTGAAATCACCCATCCAGCCTGGTGATCACGCACAATCTGTGCTTGGTCGGGGAGATCTGAAGCCAGTACAGGAAGACCAGAAAGAAGGCACTCAAACAACTTGTTAGGTAAACAATAGCGATGGTTCAAGCAAGTGTCTTCAGTGTGGCATAGGCCTATGTCGGCTCCTTGGGCTATAGTAAGCACATCAGACGGAGGAACGGGTGTGCGGTAATGGATACGAGCACAACGGCGCGAGTACGCTTTGACTTGTTCAGTTAAAGGGCCAGATCCCATGAACAGTACATGATGCGGAACATCTGAATGCTCGAAGCCATCCAAAATTGCCTCAACCCCACGACCCTTTGTAAGGCCACCTAAGTACAAGAACAAAAGCGCATCATTATGAATTTCTAATGTCTCTCGCAGTGGGAATGGGCTTGTACTAGCACAACTAGAGTTAGGAATATTCCGCACAAGGCTAACGGGCTTATTTGGGTATTGGCGTTTGTACCAATCACGAATAGATGGACTCACTGTAATAATATGGTCAACGTGGTCAATGTACTTCTTTTCTGTCCAGCTAGATAGTTTCTTGCGCAGACCACGGCTACCGTTCCTTTCTGTTTCAAGTTCATGGGCATCGTAAATAAGCTTGGCGCCCGTCAGCTTCTTCAGCTTCACTGCAATCGGGAGTGGCTCAAGATCATGGTTGTGAATAACCTGCAGCGGCTCTTTCATATGAGCCGAAACTAACCGATACCGCCATTCAAAGAACTTAATCGCTTGACTGAACAAATCTTTCGGCAGTGGGCGTGTTTTTAACCTCCAACGGTATACCTGGCGATTACCGATTAACTCCTGCTCAGCGTACCCTTGATCATGAAATCCAGCGATGACAAGATTCCTCTCGGGAAATCTCTTAAGGATCGCACCAGTCTCCTTCAACACACGCGAATCGTGGGTGACTGCATTACGTACGATATGGAGGATTTGGGACATGTTTTAAGCCCTAGATTTAAAACCAAAAGGCTGCGAAATAAACCCTACTGCAAACCACATCACTGCCCAGGAGACCCCTACTGCTAAATTAGCAAATAACAAAAGAAACAACAAAATTAAAATAAAATAAAACGATATCAAAGCGTGTACTAAGGAGCCATCTGACTGCGACTCTTTTTTAATACTGCTGTATAACTGTCGAAAAATCAAAACAAATAAATATAAAATTAAAATTGTTCCTATTAAACCAAGATTTGCTTGGATATACGGAAAAAAGTTATGTAAATTATCCTTATCGTTTTTTGTGAGATAATCAACTCTCAAATTTCCAAATATTGGTGCATAACTAATCTGATCACTAATTGTGTTTTTAAATATATCTACTCTTGTTTCAATTGAGCTAATGGATCCAGATCCAAATCCCAACAAACGAATATTTTTAATATCAAAGTCTGTTACCTGTATCAGCAATGATATCAGAATTACTAAAGAAGCAGCCCCAATAATACCAAATCGGATAATGCCTTGCGCCACTTGTTTACTGAACGGTAATTTTAGCTGGCCATTTGCATGAAGTTGATAGATGCGTTGATTGGACATTAAAAATAAGCTTATGATCGTAAGAATAGAAACACCACTTACTACTGCTGTTGCAGAGTTCGAACCAAATAACTGAGCACTGACTAGGGCCATTACAGTCATCAACGGATAAATCGTAATCCAAAAATACAAAAGTATTCTTTTTTTATTGGAGGTCTTGATTTTTGCTACCAATGCAAAAAAAATGGCAGAAATCAAAATGAAAGAAATGGAATGAAAATTACCGGGTCTCTGATAAGCTCCATAAAGTTCTGAGATTAAAAATAAATCTTTTCGAGTTCTTCCAAATAATTGGCTTAATAAATATGTTAGCATTACGCCAAATAAAATTACTACAAGTGCAGGAACAGCAAAACCAATTTTTTTCTCTAGCAAATAAGAATAAGAAATAGAAAAAAATGCACCAACGAGATAAAATAAAAATATGCCTTCTGTAGTGGCAATTGTTATAGCATGAAGCTTTTCCAAATCTCCATAGTCAAGTATGACTCTGATGGCAATCCAAGCTAAAAAAATAAGAAAAACGATAAAATGTAAACGAAAGAAAAGGGTTTTTTGCAAAAAAAGTATAAAAGAAATCAGAACCGATAAAGCTACATATGCAGCTAAA
>VGIH01000148.1 GCA_016867965.1 Betaproteobacteria bacterium
CCTGAGTTGGGTAAGGTCACTCATCGCCTGGGCGGCGTTGCCCGATCCCATCCGCAAGTTACGCTCAAATGCCGCCGTAAAGACCCGTTTGCTGAGGACCTCATCTAAAGCGTTACCCACGCGGATGAGTACCGCTGAGCGGAAGTTCTCCAAAAACGCCATCAGTGCGTAGAGCCCGATGATCAAAAGGGTTAACACCACGAGGGTAAATTCGCTACGGCTCGCCAGAACACGGTCATAGAGCTGCAGCATGTAGATCGAGGGAGCAAGGTAGAGCAAATTAATCACGCCAGAAAAGAGCGTTACGCCCAATAAGGCGGTACGGTGTGCCCTGACGGCAAGAATCAGTTCGTTTGGCTGCCCTGGACCAGGGCTGCGGAAAAAGGGGCGCATGAGGAGAGGGTATTAAAGTATTGGTAAATGGAGTATCTCAGATTTTGTGATATTTGTCACAAAATATCTATTGTATGTCCCTAATAAAATTAGCGGTGAAAGCGCACTTTAAGGGACACTTGTGGTGGACAAAGTAGATCTCCTCGACCGCTCTCCACCCCCGGGAAATTATGACCGCACTCGTTGAAAGCTTCGGCTCGGTTGCACTTTTTAATAATTCAGACGGAAGCTTCTCCGTCCAAGACACCGCAGACGGTGCGAGCAGCTTCAAAACCATTAAAGACTACGGCTCAAACGTCCTACGAGGCGGCCCAGGCGCACTTGCCGCAGCCGATTACTACACGGATACCGTGCCGTCGTTTTCCAAGGCGGACATGTCTCGTATGTCGATAACAATTGGACCAAAGCCAGCAGCGATCCTAACGGGCAAGATACAGATTCAATTTCTCCGGCGCAGATTGATGAACTTTTTTTCCTTAGCGGAAATAATCCCACAACACCAGTAACGCCGACCCCACTAAGAACACCGGTCACGAACAGAAGTTCGGTGCTTACCAATTCCAGCACTTTTTTACTGCCGTCAACAGCCCTATCGGGCATTCCTTTGGGCCTAACTGCACCCACCGATCCGGATGGCGATGCCGTATCCATAACCATTACTGCAATACCCAGCCAAGCGTCTATTAGCCTGGCTGGCGCCAATGTTGCAGTTGGTCAGATACTCTCTACGAACCAATTCATAAGTCTCTCGGTAGCCAAGTTTCCCGGTACCCAAGCTTCAACAACCAACCTGAGGACATTTGAATTTAGTGTTTCAGATGGGAAATCCACCGCAACTCCGGGGTCAGTTTCAATTAGTACTACTGCGACCACCCAACAAACTACTCCCAAAACAGGTGATTCTGGAAACAACACGCTCGCTGGCACTACGGGCAATGACAGTATCGATGCCGGTGCTGGCGATGATGTCATCTTAGGCTCAACCGGAAATGATGTTTTAATCGGTGGGCTTGGCACTGATCTGGTGGTGTACTCAAGTAGTAGTTCTGACGTTAGCTTCCAAAAATCAGCCGATGAAACGATTTCTTTAAGCATTGGTTGAAAAACCGATAACCTTATGGGTATTGAGCGGGTGACGTCTGCAGACAAACCTTACGCATTTGACCTTGATGGAAGTGCTGGCAAGGCTGCTAAAGCGATCATTGCTGCCTTTGGGAAAAAGGCGGTCTCGGACTACCTCGGTATTGCGGCCGGCCTAACCGATAGCGGCGCGACCGTTGAAAGCCTTGCCAAGATCGTCGTCGACAATAACCTTATTCCGAACGATCACACGCAATTTGTAAATACTGTTTTCGAAAACGTAGTGGGTAGAAAACCAAACGCCCTTGAGCTCATTAACTTTAAAGGAATGCTCGATCGTGGTGAGACCACAACGACAAGCCTGCTCGCCCTTGCAGCGAACGTTCCCCTGGTTGAAGGTCGAATACAAGAAATCGCTGTTGCTGGCGTAGCGCTTGAGTATCAAGCATCGCTTTTTTGAGCGTTTCCTGTCTTTTGGACAAGTTGATGACTAAGCATATCCTCAAACTCTGCGGCAAAAGAATTAATATCCATCAGTGGTGATGCTGACATTTGCTCACGTATTTGTAGTCTGAAGTGTTTTAATCTAGCGCCATCGCTTGCCCAGCGTGTCGCCAGCGATAAATAATCCCCAGCATCTTTCGCGATTAAGTCATTTAGACCGCCAATTGTGCTAAGAAAAGCGTAGGTCTGCCGGCTTACTGCACGAGTCTGCGGCATTGTGATGACCGGCACCCCCATCCACAGCGCCTCACAGCTCGTTAATCCGCCAGAGAAAGGAAATGGATCAAGGGCGATATCGATATCTGCGTACTCGGCAAGCATTTGGTCATGGGTAGAAAAACCGCGGAAATCAAGCCGACGTGGATCAATACCCTCATCTTGAAATATCTTTGCCACTCGATCACAAAATACTGGATCGTGAAAGGTACGCCATTTCATAATCAGCCGGGAGTCTGGGACTTCGTGAAGAATCTTCGACCAAAGCTTCAAAACGGTCAGATTATATTTTGCCGTGTTATTGAATGATCCAAAAGTAATAAACCCATTTTTCTTATGGGGAGTGTCAGATATTAACGGACAAAACTCCATCGGCTGATAGCAAAGACGGCCTGATTTCAAAAGTATTATTGGCTCCGTAAAGAACCCTTGATTTTCTTGACTGATATGCCAGGTATCTAAAACAATACCTTCCAGATTGGGCAATCCAGTGGTAGCGAAATATCCAAGCCACGAAAGCTGCACAGGAGCTAGCCGGTTTGCTAACAAATGTAATCGCGATCCTGCCGTATGCCCGGACAGATCAATCAATATGTGTAATTGATCGGTCTGTATCTGCTCAATAATCTCTTTGTCCGACATATGACTACAACTACGCAATCGGGAAAACTGAGAGATTTCATTTGTCACGCCATCGCTCAGTTGGCCAATATGATAAGTGTATGCAGTAATTTTTTTCGTGTGCGCCTTTAAAAGTCCACGCAAAAAAAGGCCAACTGTATGCTGACAAAGATCTGCGGAGAGATACCCGACACGTAATTCAGATTCATCGGTACGCGCGAGTTTTTCCTGTGTATTACTAATAATAGCCCACTGTTGCTGCCATTGCCCCCAGCGCTTTGCATACTCAAAACGTTCTTGATCGGTCACAAAATTTGCGTACTCCATCGCAAGTAGCAAATTGCGCCAAATCAAAAAATTTTTGGGCAGTTGTTCATGCAAAAATCGATAAATCCGAAGTGCCTCTTCTTGATGCAAAATGTCTTTTAGACTATTCGAAAATCCGATTAAAGAGGCCAAATTCTTCGGATCAAGTTCATAAGCTTTTTTATAAAGCTGCGCTGCCTGACTATTTAACCCACTGCCTAGTAATGTATTCGCGAGGTCCCGCAGGGATTCGCAATCCGTTTTCTCAGCGTAATAGTGCTCTGAAAGCCTCATTAGCTCCGGATAATTTCTGTCCCGAGCTAGGTTCTGAGCTCTGAGTGACTCAAACATCAGCAATTAATCGACGACTCGCTACCCTCATCGCCTTGGATAAGGCAGACTGGGATAAGTGAGCATACCTCAGGGTTGTTTTCGAATTTGTAT
>VGIH01000149.1 GCA_016867965.1 Betaproteobacteria bacterium
GGATTGATTTGCAACTGGACGACGCCCGCCGCATGCACATGGCGACATTTGGTCGTGGGCAGTTTTTTGGCGAGATGTCTTTTCTTGATCATCATGCGCACTCAGCGGATGTGACTGCAGTCACTGATACTGAGCTACTAATTTTACCGCGGCCAGATTTTGACCGTTATGCGGCTGAAGATCCGGTCATGGCATCGCATGTATTTGCCTCACTGTCGCGCGCACTGGCAGATCAATTGAGGCATACGAATGAGGAGTTAAGATCGCTTGAATCAAGTTGATAAATACAATTGCTACTTGTATTTTTCTATAAAAAATCATTTATAAAATATCCTGCGCGCGCAGAACAGCCGCAGTTCTGTTTTCGACGCCGAGTTTTTTGAAGATATTTTCAATATGCTTTTTAACGGTACGTAAGCTCAAGCTCAAAATTTCAGCGATATCTTGATTTGTCTTGCCTTTCGCAATCCAAGATAAAACTTCGGTTTCACGTAATGTCAACTCAGTATGACGAAAAATTGCAGAGCTGGTCAGATTTTTCTGTTGCCGCTCAACCAGCAGCATGGTCTCGCCGAGCATGGCGGCGCCCATGTTGCGTACCGAGAGCAGGGGTTCAGTCGTAGTCAGCAGGATCGCACCACCCTCGAGCTTTAGCGCAGCATCTAATGAGGGCGGTAAGTAGCCAGAACGGTCTGATTCGGCAGTGTTACTTGTCGCTGCCAGTAGTTTTAACTACGCGGCAGCCTGGGGTGAAATCCAGGAGATCCTACCTAAAGTATCAACAAAAATGACACCCATACCCGCAATATCAATAGCCTCACGCGCGAGGCGAGTCACCATGGCATTTTTTACATGGGTATTCAGACGCGCGAGTACTTCATTCACCCGCAACGGCTTGACAACATAATCCACACCACCTGAGACAAATCCCTCAAGGACGTATTGCGTATCTGATAAGCCGGTCATGAAAATGATCGGGATGTGCATCCACGCGGGTGTTTCTTTAATGCGACGACAAATATCAAAGCCGGACAAGCCTGGCAGCATTGCATCGAGCAAGATAGCATCGGGTGTAACTAGACCAAGGCGCTCAAGTGCAGTTTCACCATCCTTGGCTATCAGGACAGTATAGAAAGCCTGCTCCAATGCTTCACACAAAACGCCGAAGCTACTTGGGGCATCGTCGACGACAAGAACAACAGGTTGATCACTCATTACCCCTCCATTTGCTGCTGAAGTGCGATCTCCATTTTTTCCAGATCAAATCGCATGACTAACTGCCTAAATTGAGCGCAGGAAGATGAATAATCGGGATTCGATGAAGAGATGTCATCGAGCAACGAGAGTAAACCTCTCACATGCCCAATGCGGAGCATTTTGAGAAGATCAGCGACAACATGATCAGGTAACTTCGTGAGTGAGTGTAGGGCAGCCGGATTAACGTCAATCAGTGGCTTTTCACTTTCTTTCCATTCAATACCCAGAAATTTTTCAAGTGCGAGAAGTAGCTGTGAATCAGACACCGGTTTGACAAGAAAAGCCTGACAACGGAATTGTTCCAATAACTCCGGGTCATTCTCGAAGGCGTTTGCCGATACCATAACGATCGGCGTCGATATCCACCCAAGTGCACGAATCTTCGTCGCGACCTCCCAGCCATTCATGTCATCCATGGTGATGTCTAACAGAATGGCATCAGGTTGGTAATCTTCGGGATATCCAGAGACTCGGTACCACTTGCCGCTTCGCGAAGTGTAAAACCCAAAGGCGAAAGCATATCTGCCAGCATTTGTCGGTGAACAGCATGATCGTCGACGATTAATAGCTTAAGTCGCTTACCTGTGTAGCCGGAAATTTGTCTCGGTGTGTTGATCTCCCTACCTGGGTCGCTCACTGTTTGAAGGTGGAGCCTTAAGCGGAATACGCTTCCCTGATTTGATGACTCGACCAGAGTTAATTCACCCTCCATCAGGACTGATAATTGCAGTGAAATTGCAAGGCCAAGTCCAGTACCGGGTTCACCACTTTGCCGGCCGGCCGAGCCCCGTTCAAATGGTAAAAAAATCCGTTGTTGATCTTGCGGCAAGATACCGACGCCCGTGTCAGTGATATCAAAGTTTATGTCACCATCGACCATCGCGGCCTTGAGCTTGATCGTGCCACCTGAGTCGGTGAATCTGACAGCATTCGCCAGCAAATTCAAAAGAATCTGGCGTAGGCGTTTACCATCCGTAATGACCCACCGGAGTACATCTGTTTTTTTGTCCAGGAAAATATTAGTCCTTTTGCTTCGCTCTGAGGCTCGACCATTCTGGCAATTTCATTGATGAGGTTGTGCAGATCGAGCGGTGCCAGTTCAAGTTGCATCCGACCAGCCTCAATACGCGCTAGATCGAGTAGTCCATCAATTAAGCCAACCAGGTGTTCACCACTCTGCTGGACGATTGAAACTGTTTCAACGGTTCGAGGTGGCAGCTTTTCATTTTTTAATAAAATTTGTGAATAGCCAAGAATACTATTCAGTGGTGTACGAAGCTCATGCGACATACCGGCTACGTAACGTGTCTTAGCTTGATTCGCACTTTCTGCAACTTCAAGCGCCGCCTGCAAGGCTGCATCAGTGATTGAGTGCGCCTCTATCTCTCGCTCCAATAAATGGTTTTGACGATTCGATTCCTCTTGAGCCATCTTCTTACTCTCACTACCAAGTACCACTAGCCAGCTACAGGTAGCAGCGATCAAGACAAGAATTGCAAAAATCTTAAAAAAGCTAGTAGCAAGGAGATCACCGGCACTTGCCGACAAATTTGCTACCTCACCAATAAATACGATGTACAAAACAGTAGCGAGGATGGCCGACAAAGACGTCACTACGATCAAAAAATGGCCTAATCTAAAGTTAAATCTTTGCGAGCGTCTTTTTGGGAAAAAAGAAACTGTATGAAATTATTGAATTGTTCGATCGCATTCGAGTTTTCCTTGCAGTTATCGTGGCAGCGAGATTCCAGCGTACAGCACAAGGAACAGATCGGTGCTGCATAGGCTGGGCAGTAAGCCATATCACTCGTTTCGGATGTGTTCTCGCACACGTCGCATACTTTGGTCGGTGTATTTGAATCCCATGTTGCCGGCGTGCGCGCAAGGTAATACTTCCCCTTAGTAAGCAGGCAGATAATTGGTGAGAGAATCAAGGAGCTACATAAAGCAACTAGCGGGGAAAAAGCCCGTGCATAAGGCCCCAAATAGCCAGAGTAGGCAAACATTGCGATCGCGGTCGCAATTAACATCGATCCCAAGCCCACTGGATTGACATCGTACAAATGTGCTCGCTTGAATTCGATACCAGCTGGACTCAGACGCAAAGGTTTATTGATGACCAAATCGGCAACCAACGAACCGATCCAGGCAATTGCGAGGTTGCCAGACAGACTCAAGACGATTTCTAGGGTCTGAAACACTCCAATCGACATTAAAACCAGTGCGATGGTGACGTTAAAAAATAGCTAGACAACACGGCCTGGATGACTATGAGCCAAGCGTGCAAAAAAATTGGACCACGCGAGC
>VGIH01000150.1 GCA_016867965.1 Betaproteobacteria bacterium
CTGTTCAGTTGGAAACGCCCCAAGCTCGAGTACTTCTTGATGGGTTTAAAACATTGCTCCAACCCACCCAGCTTGAAGCGCCTAGAGTCGCAGCTAAAGGCAGTGAAATCGAGGAGAAAAGGCCACAGAAAGAAACGCTCCTTGTCAAAAATAACTTCCACACAGTTGACTACTTGGAGGCAAGAAAAGCACTGCTAAGTGTGCCTAAAGGATTTGATCCGAAGCTACCCACTTGTCTACGTCCAACAATTCAGTTAAAGACGCACCAGCGGTTCGGTGTCGCTTGGTTTCAACATCTATATAGCAAGGCACCAAATGAAGTAAGAGGGTGTCTACTAGCTGATGACATGGGTCTAGGAAAAACGCTACAGTTGTTGATAGTTCTGGCAGAGATTTATGAAGAAAATCAAGATGAGCTTCCTTCGCTCATCATAGTGCCAAAGACTCTTCTTCAAAATTGGGATCGTGAGGTGGAAAAGTTTTTTAATCGATCATTTCCAAGGCACTTAGTTTTGTATGGCGATGAACTGAAAAAGAGAAAGCAGCCTCGCGCGAAGATCGATGAAGAATTACGTACTAAAGGGATCGCGGATCTTCTAATTCCTAATTGGGTGGGGCAAAATAAAGTAATTATTACGACCTACGATGTACTGACTGGTTTTGACTTTTCTTTCGCGAAGCAGGGCTTCGCCTTTGTAATCTGCGACGAGGCACAGCGGATTAAAAATCCAGCTGCTAACGTTTCTAGATCAGTTCGAAAGCTTAAAGCAAAGTTTCGAGTTGCATGCACCGGGACGCCGGTTGAAAATTCATTAGTAGATTTGTGGTGCTTATTCGATTTCTTTCAACCAGGTCTACTTGGTTCACTTGATGAGTTTTTTCGAACGTACCGGCGACCTATTGAGTGTAAGTCAACTGAGCAGAAGGATGCTTTGACGCGACTACAAGCCTTGATTCGACCTCAGACGCTTCGGCGAACCAAAGCAGATATTGCCTCAGACCTGAAGAAGAAGTTCTTCGCAGTAAGTGGTTTCGAAGCCAACGAAGAACTACTTAAGTCGAGCCTTGAAGGAAAAGACTTACTCAGGGTCAATATGTCTGATAAACAAAGGATCAAATACAAAGATGGTTTGCGGAGGCTACAAGACGCTCGGCAGCTTGAAGATGGCAAGCGTCGGGGGCGGCTATCTTTCGAAGCGTTACATTTTATGAAAGCGATTTGTGCGGAGCCTTATTGTCTACCGCGACAAAAGTTTGTTCCAGATCCAGGTGGTACTTTGGCGCACCTGCGACATTCGCCTAAGCTTGCCTGGTTACTAGACAGACTGAATGTTGTTAAAAGCAAGGGAGAAAAGGCGATTGTATTTACAGAGATTCGTGAAATACAACTCGCGCTTAAATATTTTTTAGGCGAGCGGTTTGGCTTAAAGTGCTTTATCGTTAATGGTGAATCTGAGAACCGTCAAATCTACATTGATAAGTTTTCGGCAAACGTGGGGTTTGACGTAATCATCTTGTCGCCCTTAGCCGCCGGTGCTGGTCTTAACGTGGTCGCCGCTAACCATGTATTTCATTTCACGCGGGCCTGGAATCCCGCAAAGGAATCGCAAGCAACCGATAGAGCGTTCCGGATCGGGCAAGAGAAAGACGTTATTGTCTATTGTCCAACAATCGTCGATCCTGATGACTCTTCTTATGTGACATTCGAACAAAGGCTGGACCAGCTACTCAAAGAAAAAGCTGCGCTTGCGAATTCAACAATGGATGGCGATGAGATAACTGTGATGCTTAACGGGTCATCAAGTGATGTTGGTTTCACAGAGTTTATGGCGATAGGTTCTGCGATTGGTGTCGCCGAGCCTAGACTTTTGTCGATCGCTGATATAGACCGGTTAGATGGTAATTCGTTTGAAGTCTTCGCAAGCTTGTTTTATTCCAAACAAGGTTTCCTGTGCCATGTAACGGAAAAGAAAAGCGGTGACGGAGGCGTCGATGTGGTAGCGATAAATGGGTCGCTTGGTCTTCTTGTTCAATGCAAATCAAGCCAAGCGTCAAGTGTCGGGTGGGACGCTATTAAGGAGTTAGCAGGAGGGGCTATGCGGTACCAGGCGCGGTTTCCCGGTGTATCGTTCATAAAGGTCGCGTTTACCAATCAGCGATTTAATTTCGCTGCGGCCGAACAAGCGAAATTGAACCAAGTTCAACTCATCCAGCGACAGGAGATTGAAGCATGGTTGAGTGAGTTTCGGGCTTCGGACCATGAACTTGACGAGCTGCTTCTTGCATAAATGACGAACTAGTCATTCGCTAGCATGGCTTTGATCAAACTGTAGGATCTTTCACTTACTACCCATTCCCAATGAACCCGGGCTCGTGTTAACCCTACGAATAGCCTACGTTTAAAATTTTCGCTTAATTCAGGAAAATCAATTTCAGTTAAGATTACCGCTGCTGCGGCTTGACCCTTGAACCTAAAGACACTGTCAGCGATTATTTCACCGGTCTTCCATATCGGTGATCCATCTCTATCAAACCATCCAGTGAATCTTTTCAGGTGCCACGGTCCTACTGAGTCCTCCTTTAGAATAGACGAGCGTTCACGACCTTTTAATGTTATGACAGCGATTTGTTGAGGTTGAAAGCCCATTGATATACATCGTTGTATTGCGAGTGATGTTTTATTTATAACATCATTTCCTTCGGTGGTATAGACAAGAGGTTCCGCAAATCGACCTACGTATGGATTCGCCGAAGTTACAGTCACCGTTGTCAATTTAAGTGCATTTATAAGATCTACAATAATTCGTGGTGATCTGAAGTTCTCAGGAGATCGAATTTCGATCTCTCCGTCTACATCAAATTGTTCACGGTCCGAGTACATGTTTTGTTCCGGATCCTCTAACAGCAATGCATGCCCATCTGGCTTCAAAAGTCGCAATATAGCCTCAACCCATTCGGGGCGTAGATCCTGCATTTCATCGATAATAATGAAGTCTCTCGACTGTTCATAGCTTTCGATAATCTCAAAGAGCTTTCTTTCTAGATCTGTAAACGCATTGCTTTGAGAAAAATCGACTTTGTACCCGCACTCTCTTGACAGTCGTAACGCAAACTCATGAAAGGTTTCGACACAGGTTCGACTGGGTGCTATCCGGGAGATATGGTCTGCAAGCGGTCTGTTAAAGCAGAAGTATGCCGTGCTGACACCTAATTTATCTTCTGCCCTCAGTCGGTTAAGTGCAAGTTGCGTCTTCCCAGAGCCAGCTGTTCCAACTACACGAACAACTCTACTTTCTGCTCTAATTCGCGGAACCCAAGTGGTAAGTCCATCGGCCATCCGGCTTGTGCTGCTCTCTATAGACCCAATTAGGGCAGTTACATCAGGCTCAATGCAAAGATCATCCGAAAGAAAGTCGATTATCGATCTCTGATTTGACTCATCCGCTAATCCAGGGGGCAAAAATTCTTGCACTTTCGTGCAAAGCCTGTCGATCTCTGAAACGTCGACGATCTGTTCCTTTGACCACTGTACCGTCTCGGAGACT
>VGIH01000151.1 GCA_016867965.1 Betaproteobacteria bacterium
CATTAAAACATTGGGCAAATCGGGAAGGCGTACCCGTAGCGACAAGTTTTCGTTCTCAAGATCTGATTGATAATCACGATCCTTGCTTTGCAGGAGATCTGGGTATTGCTGCTAATCCAGCCCTAGTAAAACGAGTTCAAGAGGCGGATGTCCTACTTGTTATTGGTGAGCGTTTAGGTGAAATGACCACTGGTGGCTACACCATTCTTAGTGTTCCAAAACCGGCATTAACACTCATTCATGTTTTACCCAGTCCTGATGAACTGGGTCGGGTTTATGCAGCCGACTATGCCCTAGCATGTTCGCCAGAGGCATTTTGCTTCGCATTAACAAACGTAACTATGGGTAAGCAACATAAACCCGAGCGCATGCATGCAGTACACAAGGACTACCTTGCTTTTAGTCAACCCAACTCCATTCCAGGGGATGTCCAACTATCAGAGATCGTTGCTAAGCTAGCGAATGAATTACCCCGTAACGCGATACTGACGAATGGAGCGGGTAATTTTGCCGCCTGGCTCCATCGCTTTTACCCCTATGGTGGTTTTAAAACACAATTAGCTCCAGCCAATGGCTCCATGGGTTATGGCTTGCCAGCAGCAATTGCAGCGAAATTGGTTGATCCTCAACGGGTGGTGGTGGCCTTTTGTGGTGACGGCGACTTTATGATGAATTGCCAAGAGTTGGCAACAGCACTTCGGTATCAAGCTCAACCGATTGTCTTAATTATCAACAATGGGATGTATGGCACCATTCGAATGCACCAAGAGCGAGAGTTTAAGAGTCGAGTGTCCGGAACTGAATTAACAAATCCTGACTTTGTACGATTTGCAGAGAGTTTTTCAATGCCCGGTTATCGGGTTGAACGAACCGAGCAGTTTGCTTCTGCACTGCAAGCTGCTCTTAACAGTTCAAGAGGTGCCATTATTGAAATCGTTATAGACCCAGAAGCAATCAGTCCGAGTAAGCGCCTTTCTGATCTCGGGCGCCCTTCCTAATCGACTTTTGCTCCAGACTCTTTAACCACTCGGGTCCACTTTGCAATCTCACTCTTTGAGCTGACCTGATTTTTAGTACCACTCCCAAACCGTTCCCTATATAGCATTATCAATTGCCCTTCATTTAAATTATTTTTATTTGGTCGCATCCGCATATCGCTTCGGGGACTTGAATCTCGCTTACCCCATCATGCGCGGTGCGGCCCCACTTTTAACTCTCTTGTTAGGGTATGTGTTTTTACGTGAACAGGTATCCGATGGAGTAATTGCTGGTATTTTTCTTGTATCAGCTGGAGTCATCCTCCTGGGTTTACGCAAAACTACCTCCTCAGCCTATCATTTAAAAGCCCTACTCTTTGCTCTTGGCAATGCCTTAGTCATTGCCCTCTACACCATTGTTGATGGGCATGGGGTGCGGCTTAGCAATAATGCGTGGTCTTATGTGAGCCTATTAATGTTTTCGCATGGCTGTGTTTTTCTGTCATTGGTCCTTTGGCAACGCCGTCGTCAGCAATTGCTACCGGAGAGCTTTAGCTATATCAAATCCCGTCTCATGTACCCCTTAATCGGTGGGACTTGTATTATTGGTTCCTATTCGATTGCACTTTGGGCAATGACCCAAGCCCCCATCTCCTTAGTTGCAGCAGTTCGGGAAACATCTGTTTTATTTGCATTTCTATTTGGAACTCTCTATTTAAAAGAGTCGCCATACACTCAGCGAATTATTGGTGCGCTGGGAATATGTCTAGGTTTAATCTTGATACGAATTTACTAACTCTTAGTTCAGAGCATAAGAAAATCAACGATTACTGGTTTTTTATTTGATGAGAAGTTGCCACCCACGGCCGAGAAGGGCAAACTAATCTGCGAAACACAATGCTTAAGAATAACTTGCAGTGCCAAAACAGGGGTGGTCGTGGTGTTTGATGGGGTCCCATGTCGGGTTCGTGGTGTCGGCAGGCGTTTGTCGGGAAAACCGACATTCTCTGCTACCTATTGATACGAATTCCAATTTATCCAAAGATATTGCTATTATCGATAGTATTTCATATAATACTAACAAAAGTACTATTTAGGAGATTGTTATGGGTACTGTTGCAGCGAATGATTTAAAAACGAAAGGGATCAAAGCGATTGAAGATGCTTTGCTAACCCAGCCTGAGGCATTGGTATCGGTGCGGGGACAAATTAAATATGTGGTGATGAGCCAAGATCACTACCATTACTTGCGGGAATGTGAGTTGGAGGCAGCATTAGCTGAGTCCAGGGCTGACATGGCATCAGACCGCTTCTTAAAAGAGACGGTGGCACAACACCTTAAGCGCCTCAAACAGCTCAACAAAGCAAGCAAATGACCTGGCAGTTAATATTTACTGAACAATATAACCGTCGAGCCGCAAAGTTTCTTAGACGCAACCCAGCGATTGAAAGCCAGTACGCGAAGGCTCTTGAGCTATTGGAGCACAATCCCCATCACCCCTCCCTTCGCCTTCATGCATTAAGTGGAAAACTTTCTGGTCTGCAAGGCATTTCCATTAACCTAAAATACCGGATCACGATAGAGCTAATCATTACCGATCACGAGATTATTCTCATCAATGTGGGTGATCACGATACTGTTTATTGAGTAAACAATGTGCTCGGTATATTGTGTAAACCATATGAGGAGTCGAACCTGCGACCTCGGCCTTAGAAGAAATCGTGGCTGTTCAAAAGGCTAACAATTTCAATGGCTTAAGTCAAAAAATATCAACTGTGCAATAAACTGTGCAATGCGGTTTGGGTATTTTGGCGATCAGAATTATCTAGAGTCAATTAAACGACAGTACAGCTTCAGGGCTTCGATAGACTATTGCAAACGTATGTTGGGCATGGGGTGCACAATCAGCTCATATAATGGAAATAGTCATGCTCTATCAAGCTCCAAAAATCATAGAACTTCACAATCCAGTATTGCTGCAGCAACTTCAGTACAAACTAGACAACAAGACTAAACCTTTAGGTTCTTTAGGACGAATCGAGGCTTTGGCATTGCGCATTGGACTGATACTGAGCACTGAATCTCCTCATTTGAGTGATCCACAACTACTCGTTTTTGCAGGTGACCACGGTCTGGTTGCACAAGGGGTATCTGCCTATCCAAGTGATGTGACCTGGCAAATGGTGGAAAATTTTTTATCAGGGGGCGCAGCTATCAGTGTACTAGCTAGGCAGCATGGTATTGGTTTAACTGTCGTTGATTGCGGCGTTTGTCATGACTTTAAGACGCGCTCGGGTCTGATGGTCCGTAAAGTAGGCTACGGTACTGCAGACTCTATGCAAGGGCTAGCAATGACAGATGCACAGCGAGATCAAGCGTTGCGACAAGGAGGTGAATTAGTTAAGGATCTTTCCGGAAATGTTTTGCTATTAGGTGAGATGGGCATAGGCAATACATCGGCAGCATCGCTTTTAATGAGTCGTTTAATGCAATTGGACATAGCTGCTTGTACAGATTCGGGTACGGGCCTAAACGCTACTGGAGTAACTAGAAA
>VGIH01000152.1 GCA_016867965.1 Betaproteobacteria bacterium
AAATGGTGATGCCTGGCGATAACGTTACCATCACCGTGAAGCTCATTGCCCCCATCGCCATGGAAGAGGGCTTGCGCTTTGCGATCCGTGAAGGCGGTCGTACCGTTGGTGCGGGTGTGGTTGCGAAGATTTTGGCTTAATTGTTTTGCACGATTGGGAATATTTGTGCTGCAGATATTCCCTTGCTCTTTAGTTGGATGATTAACGCGGCAGCACCGCACTGCTCTTTGGAATAACTATGCAAAACCAGAAAATTAGAATTCGTTTAAAGGCATTTGATTATCGATTGATCGATCAATCTGCTGCTGAGATTGTGGATACTGCAAAGCGGACTGGTGCAGTTGTCAAGGGTCCAATCCCTTTGCCAACTCGCATTGAGCGCTTTGATTTGTTACGTTCTCCTCATGTAAATAAGACTTCACGTGACCAGATGGAGATTCGTACGCACCTTCGTTTGATGGACATTGTCGATCCAACCGAGAAAACGGTAGATGCCCTTATGAAGTTGGATTTGCCAGCCGGTGTGGATGTTGAAATCAAGCTTCAGTAAGCTAGGCTGTCCAAAAGTTTGTTAGTTTTGCTTTTTTAGGCTAGAATTGAAGGCTTTTCGTAGTTTTGAAAAGCATATTTTGTAGTATTTAAATTGTAAGTGCTTGTTTTATATAAATATTTTTATATAAAAAACGGGTTAAATTAAATTTCCGCTGACCAATCGAAGTCAGCATTGGAGTAAGAATATGAGCTTAGGCTTGATCGGCCGTAAGGTCGGCATGACCCGTCTATTTACGGATGAAGGGGAAGCAATTCCTGTCACCGTGATTGATGTGAGCGATAACCGGGTTGCTCAAGTGAAAACCCAGGCAACGGATGGCTACGATGCCGTTCAGTTGGCTCACGGAACACGCCGCGCTAGCCGCGTTACCAAGGCGATGGCCGGACACTTTGCTAAAGCAGGTGTGATGGCTGGCAATGCCTTAAATGAATTTCATGTGGATGCTGAAAAATTGGCCGAGATGAAGCCTGGCCAAGTAGTCGGCGTTGATGTTTTTGCTGCCGGTCAAAAGGTGGATGTGCAAGGTTTTACGATCGGTAAGGGCTACGCTGGAACGATTAAGCGCTACCACTTCGCGTCTGGTCGTGCGAGTCATGGTAACTCCCGTTCACACAATGTTCCAGGCTCTATTGGTATGGCGCAAGATCCAGGCCGCGTTTTTCCTGGTAAGCGAATGACCGGTCATTTGGGTGATGTAACCCGTACCGTTCAAAATCTCGTGATTGCTCGCATTGATGCAGAGCGCAATCTAATTATGGTCAAGGGCGCCGTTCCCGGTGCCCCTGGTGGAAAAGTACTTGTGATCCCAGCTGTTAAAGCTGCGGCAAAGAAATAAGGAGAAGATATGGAACTCAAGCTTCTCCAAGATAACGGTCAACTAGGCGCTGGTGTACAAGCCTCACCCGAAGTATTTGAGCGTGAGTACAACGAGGCACTGGTTCATCAAATCGTAGTTGCTTATCAAGCGAATGCACGTAGCGGTAATCGTGCCCAAAAAGATCGTGAGCAGGTTAAGCACAGCACTAAAAAACCATGGCGCCAAAAAGGTACTGGTCGCGCTCGTGCTGGTATGAGCTCCTCGCCACTGTGGCGCGGAGGCGGTCGGATATTCCCTAACTCTCCAGAAGAAAATTTCTCGCACAAGGTCAACAAGAAAATGTATCGCGCTGGTATGCGCTCTATCCTTTCTCAGTTGGCACGGGAAGGTCGTTTAAACGTGGTTGACCAATTTAATTTGGATGCGCCCAAGACAAAGTTGTTGGCTGAAAAAGTAAAGGGTATGGGCCTTGAGTCCGTACTAATTATTTTGGATGAGGTTAGTGAGAATCTTTATCTTGCTTCCCGCAATTTGCATAAAGTTGCTGTGGTTGAACCTCAACATGCGGATCCCTTGTCATTAGTTCAGTTTCAAAAAGTATTGGTGAGCAAAGCAGCGATCGCCAAGATGGAGGAGTTGCTGAAATGAACCAAACACGTAAAAACGATCATCGTCTCATGCAGATTTTGCTAGGACCCATTGTTTCTGAAAAAGCAACGATGGTGGCTGAAAAGAATGAGCAAGTTATTTTTCAGGTTGCACGCGATGCGAATAAGCTGGATGTGAAGCAAGCCGTTGAATTACTTTTTAAGGTTCAAGTGGAGTCTGTACAAATCGTTAATCAAAAAGGTAAGCCAAAGCGCTTTGGCCGATTTGAGGGACGACGCGATCACGCCAAGAAGGCCTATGTCAATCTGAAGCCTGGTCAAGAAATTAACTTTGAAGCGGAGGCAAATTAATTATGCCGCTTATGAAAACTAAACCGACCTCACCAGGTCGTCGTTCAATGGTCAAGGTGGTCAATCCTGATCTGCACAAAGGCAAGCCTTTCGCAGCATTGGTTGAGCCCCAGTTCCAAAAGGCCGGCCGTAACAATAATGGCCACATTACAACGCGTCATAAGGGCGGTGGTCATAAGCATCACTACCGCATGGTTGACTTTAAGCGCAACGATAAAGATGGCATCGCCGCTAAGGTTGAGCGCCTAGAATACGATCCAAACCGTAGTGCCAATATTGCGCTTCTCGTTTTTGCTGATGGTGAGCGTCGTTACATCATTGCTTCCAAGGGGATGACGGTTGGACAGCAGGTAATGAACGGTGCTGAGGCTCCGATCAAAGCAGGAAACAATTTACCGATTCGTAACATTCCAATTGGTAGCACGATCCATTGTGTTGAGATGTTGCCTGGAAAGGGTGCGCAAATCGCCCGCTCCGCTGGTAGTTCAGCGGTTTTGTTAGCACGCGAAGGTGTGTATGGTCAGGTTCGTTTGCGCTCTGGTGAGGTACGTCGTATTTTGATCGATTGCCGTGCCACGATTGGTGAAGTTGGTAACGAAGAGCATAGCTTGCGTCAGATTGGTAAAGCAGGCGCAACTCGTTGGCGCGGTATTCGCCCAACAGTTCGTGGTGTGGCCATGAACCCAATCGACCACCCACATGGTGGTGGCGAAGGCCGAACCGGTGAAGGCCGTGTACCAGTCTCTCCATGGGGAACCCCAACGAAGGGCTATCGTACCCGTCGCAATAAACGTACAACGACCATGATTGTTCAGCGTCGTCAAAAGCGTTAATGGATAAGGAATAGATAAATGACTCGTTCTGCGAAAAAAGGTCCTTTCTGCGATGCCAGCCTTGTAAAAAAGGTTGAGACCGCTCAGGCCAATAAAGATAAGAAGCCAATTAAGACATGGTCACGTCGTTCGACCATTCTTCCTGACTTCATTGGATTAACAATCGCTGTTCACAACGGTAAACAGCACGTTCCAGTTTATGTTTCTGAAAACATGGTTGGACACAAGCTTGGTGAGTTTGCTTTGACACGTACGTTCAAAGGACACTCTGCCGACAAGAAGGTAGTGAAGAAGTAAGGGGATGATGATGGAAGTTAAAGCTATTCACCGCGGCGCGCGAATTTCTGCACAAAAAACAC
>VGIH01000153.1 GCA_016867965.1 Betaproteobacteria bacterium
GATCAACACTATATTTTTGAGTTGCGTCAGCAAATGTGCTTGGCAGGTGAGCACCACGGACTTGCCCATGCCAGATTAATTGATATAAAACCACAGATAATTCAAAGATGCAGACCTTTTGCAATCGTTCGAAATCCATGGTCTCGAACCGTATCTCGCTGGAAATTTGGCCTACTAGCAATTAAGCAAGGCTCACAGCCGCCGGGTTATGTGCCGGATACATTTCGGGAATTTTTGTCAACCCGTGATGTTTATTATGGCCGACCATATTATTGGCATCGTGCTACCCATGGTTGGTATCAGCAATGTGATTACATTTGCGATGAGAATGGTAATATTATGTGCGATTTGCTGAGATTTGAATCTATAAGCGCTGATGTAAACCGGTATTTTGGATTGCATCGGTTTCCGCTAAAGCCACGCAACCAAAATGCCCTCAATCGCTCCGACTACCGCGATTATTATACGAGTGCAGACATGATTGACCGCGTTGCAAGCTGGTATGATCAAGACATTATTCGGCTGGGATTTGATTTTGATTACCCAGCTCGAAAAGCGCTAGCAAATATGATCGATGATTCGGAGTTGCCATGCATAGGTACCAAGTGACAAAATGACTACAGATGGGCGAATTATGAATATTATTTGCAATGCATGATTGCGCACCGTCAATGCCCATAAAATCATAAAAGTTATGTTATCTTTTCTAAAGTAATCTCCGCTCCCGGCTTCGCTTTGATCGCATTGCCAACTTTTTTATGTCTTCTAAGCTAAAAGGAAAGCTCCGAAAGCTTTATCATCAATTGCTGAGAACAAAAGTGATTTGCTTATCGGGAGTCTCCTTAGATGCGCGCCATCCAGGGATCTCCCGCATGGTACGAAACCAATTGTATCGAGGCACCTATGAAATGAGCGAGTCTTTGCTCGTTCGTAAATACCTTCAGTACTCAGACAGGGTTGTTGAAGCTGGTTGTGGTATTGGTTTTATTGGCTGTCTTTGTGCACAGACTATTGGTTCTGAGAGCGTGTACTCATACGAGGCAAATCCTGCCTTGGAGTCTGTTATTAGAGCAAATTATAATCTCAACCAAGTCAATCCAAGTCTGAAAATGCATGCAGTGACCCGAGATGGCGCGGATGTTGACTTGCATGTTGCAGACAATCAGATTTCTACGAGCGCAATTTTACGTGATAATGTCAAGACCAGCCACCTTTCTGTTAAGTCTAGCTCCCTATGTGGAATATTGATAGAGATCAAACCATCGGTCCTGGTGATGGATGTTGAAGGGCTAGAAGTGGACTTGCTGGCCAGCCCTCTCGACCTTGGTGGTGTGAGGATGATTATTGTTGAAACTCATCCTCACATTGTCGGAACTTCTAAAATTGAAGCCATGAATGACTTTCTTAGGATATCTGGTTTTCGGATAGCTGACTGCAGTGGTAAGGTTGTAGTGTATGTCCGATAATCAAGACTGGCCTGCTTACTTGATAAATTTGCCGGGGAATAAAGTGCGCTATGGAAATTCTACAAGCCAGTTAAGATGCGCTAATGTAAACTATGCATTAGTCGACAGTGTCAACGGACTTGATCTTAGTGCCGCTGAAATAGATGCCGTCTATTCCGCGTCTTTGAATTATTGGTATTACAAGGCTCCTCTTACACCCCAAGAGATTGCTTGCTATCTTAGCCATAAAGCCGCCTGGGCTCGGTTTTTGTCGTCCGACTCAGACTACTGCTTGATTATGGAGGATGATTTTCGAATCTATGATTCTATATCCTTTAAAAGCCTGGTGGATTCTCTCGCCCCTTGCAAAATAGGAATTTCATGGGATGTAATCAAGCTATTTGTGCATAAAAGGCCACGGCTGAGAATTGTCAAAAGGATATTCTCTGAGTGTTCTTTGATTCGCTGCTTTAAAGTGCCTACTTGTATGACGGCGTACTTGTTGTCGCGATCTGGGGCTGAGAAGCTATTGCGCTCAAGACCCAAATTCTTTCGACCTGTTGATGAGGATATCAAGTATTATTGGGAGAATAGGTTAGATATTTTGGCGCTGGACCCTGCCCCAGTTGGCTTGGGTCAGCAGCATGCGGAGTTAGGGACTGTGGGAGCTGCTCGCCGAGCGAGAAAAAAACGAGGGGGAACAGCGAGAAAAGCCTGGCTTCAGCTGAAGTATCAGGTTAGGATACTACTCGAACTGTTGCTCCAAATGCCCCACTTGATCTTGTCATTAACAAAAGATCATGCCAGAAAAAGTTAGGCGAATTCTTCATTTTCATTTTGGCAAAGAGGGAGGGGCTGAGAGATTTTTTGTCAATTTTGCTAACGAAGCCACTCGTCAGGGGTGGGCTCAAAAGTTTATAATCAGGCCTGGTCGATTGTGGCATCACGAGATTGCAGCATTGGGGGAAGTGTATTGCAGTCACAATCGTTTCGACTGGGGTGCACTGCCTCTGCGCATGCATCTGCGAAAGCTTTATCGGAGTTGGCAGCCAGATGTTGTGATGGCATGGGCACCTAGAGCCGCTCGGTTGTTACCAGCTGGTGCAGCAGCGCGCAAGATTGTGCGGCTCGGGGATTTTCCTACTCATCTGCGATACTTCAAAAATGCGGACGTTATTGTGGGAAACCATCCTGGAATTGTTGAGCGAGTGCGGGGGTTAGGTTGGAACCGCGAATCGGCTGTGATTAGCAACTTTGTCAAGCAAATTGACCCTAAGCCAGTTAATCGGGCTCTGTATTCTACCCCTCAAGATGCATTTCTTTTGGTCGGTGGCGGACGTTTTGTGCCGCGTAAAGGATTGGATTTGTTGATCCGAGCAGTAGCAGCAATACCTGATCTATGGCTTTGGCTTGTTGGTGATGGACCTGAACAGGCGGAACTACAGCTTCTTGCACATCAATTTGGTGTCACGGACCGGATTCGCTTTCTTGGATGGCAAGTAGAAGCTATTCATTACTTTGCTGCTGCTGATGTCTTTTGTATGCCATCACGGCATGAGCCTTTAGGAAATATCCTCTTGGAAGCCTGGCAAGCTAGGGTACCCGTAATATCTACCCTTTCGGAGGGGCCTCGATGGTTTGCCAATGATAGTCGTGATGCCCTTCTGATTGAGATCGATGACTTACCGGCTTTAGTCGCCTCGATTCAGCGACTCCGCCATTCACCAGATTTGGCCCAAACTTTGATCGCCGGTGGTGCTGAACGACTGAAGACATTCTTTTCTCCGTCAGTAGTTATAAACTCTTATGCCAGTATTTTTGGCTTTGAGAGGGCGTCTTAATGTGCTTGAGTCCTATGACTAACAATTTCTTTCAGTGATCTCGCGATGCAAGTCTACCTGATTTCTTCAAAAGTCCTGTCGTCAGATCGTTTTCGATTTCAGCAAGAGCAGTTGGCACGGCTTGGCCTTGAGTATGTCTTGATTGATCCGGTAACGCCAGTGTCGTTATCCATTCCGGCCAATCATTCCTATTGGTGGCGATGGCAGCGGCCTTTGAGG
>VGIH01000154.1 GCA_016867965.1 Betaproteobacteria bacterium
GCGCTTCTACGGCAATCATGGCCTGCACCAAGGTATCCCCACCTTGGTGTAATACATAGACATCGCAAACCGGATCGCTCTCTGGAACACTCTTCGAGATCGCCATGAGATCCAACACGCGCTCCATGCCCATGGCCCATCCACAGGCTGGGGCACTTTTACCACCCATACGCTCCATCAAGGGGTCATAGCGACCACCGCCAGCAATCGTGCCTTGGGCTCCCAGTGCTTCGGTGGTCCACTCAAATACTGTTAGGTTGTAATAATCCAAACCGCGCACCAATCGTGGATTGATCTTAAATGGAATGTTGTTGGCTTTCAAAAGGGTTTGTACTGCTTCAAAGTGAGCTAATGACTCTGAACCCAAAAACTCCAGGAGCTTTGGTGCACCTTCAATCAAAGCCTGCATGCTTGGGTTCTTCGAGTCCAGAATCCGCAGTGGATTGGTAAGCAAACGCCGTTGCGAGTCCTCATCCAATTGCGCATGGTGTTGGGTAAAGTACTCCACTAAGGCTTGACGATGCGCTGCGCGCTCCGCAGCCTCACCTAAAGAGTTGAGTTCCAAACGCACACCTTGTAAACCAAGCTCATCCCAAAGCCGTTGACCCATCAAGATGATCTCGGCATCGATGTCTGGGCCCGCAAATCCCAAGGCTTCAATCCCAAATTGATGAAACTGGCGATAGCGTCCACGCTGCGGGCGTTCGTGCCGAAACATGGGTCCCGTGTACCAAAGGCGTTTGGGGCCGTCATAGATCAAATTGTGCTCAATCGTGGCACGCACCACCGCTGCGGTTCCTTCGGGTCGTAATGTGAGCTGTTCTCCATTGAGTCGATCTTCAAAGGAGTACATCTCTTTCTCCACAATATCAGTCACCTCACCAATACCACGTTGGAAGAGCGCTGTTGCCTCGACGATCGGCGTCCGAATCTGCTCGTAACCATAAGCTCGAGTGAGATCGGCTAAGGTGCGTTCTAAATAAGACCAAGCCGCTGCATCTTTGGGCAGCAGATCGTTCATGCCGCGAATGGCATTAATTTTTTGCATGGTAATTGGCTTTAACGTACTCGTCGACAATCAGTTGAAACTCTTCAGCGATGCCCTCACCGCGTAAAGTCTTTACTTTCACGCCATCCACAAACACTGGGGCTGCGGGGCTCTCACCAGTGCCTGGTAAAGAGATACCAATATTGGCGTGCTTACTCTCACCCGGGCCATTCACAATGCAACCCATCACTGCGACGTTCATGTTCTCAACACCGGGATGGGTTTTCTTCCACACCGGCATTTGTTGACGCAGGTAAGACTGGATCTTGGCAGCTAACTCTTGGAAGGTGGTGCTGGTGGTGCGACCACATCCAGGGCAAGCAATCACCATCGGCGTGAAATTGCGCAATCCCATGGTTTGCAAGATCTCCTGACCCACAATCACTTCGTTCTCACGCGGCGCACCCGGGTCGGGAGTTAAGGAGATGCGAATGGTATCGCCAATGCCCTCTTGCAATAAAACTGCGAGTGCAGCAGTCGATGCCACGATACCTTTGCTACCCATACCCGCTTCGGTGAGACCAAGATGCAAGGAGTAATCACAACGCCTTGCCAGATCACGATACACCGCAATCAGGTCTTGCACACCGCTCACTTTGCACGAGAGCGTAATCTGATCGGGGTTCATGCCGAGCTCAACAGCCTTACTCGCCGATTGCAAAGCCGACTGAATCAAAGCCTCAATCATGACCTCTTGCGAGGTTTTGGGCGTTGCCAGCTTCGCGTTATCGTCCATGATCTGCGCTAGTAAATCTTGATCGAGACTACCCCAGTTCACACCAATCCGAATCGGCTTCTCGTAGTGACAAGCCGCCTCGATCATTTGCGCAAATTGTGGATCGCGCTTGGCGCCTTTGCCCACGTTACCAGGGTTAATGCGGTACTTGGATAAGGTCTTAGCGCAATCCGGATAGTCTTTGAGTAAGGTATGGCCGTTGTAATGAAAGTCACCAATCAATGGCACCTTCACATCCATCTTATCGAGTTGCTCGCGGATGTAAGGAACTTGGGCTGCGGCTTCTGGAGTATTGACGGTAATGCGCACCAGCTCTGAGCCTGCTCTTGCCAACTCCTTCACCTGAATCGCGGTTGCGATTGCATCTTCGGTATCGGTATTGGTCATTGATTGCACACGCACCGGGGCGTCCCCACCAACGGTCACGCGGTGATCGCCCCACGCAACCACCGACTGGCGCGATAGCCGGCGTGGCAATGGTCCAAGGGGCAATGGGGGTAAGCAACCCGGCTCAATCTTATTCATCATGGCATCCAATTGCGATCATTATCGTCCCTGAAACTGAATCACCTGCTCATCGAGTGCTTGCATGCGCTCGGCTCGGCGAGTTCGGTCTATCACATCACCTGCCAATTGTCCGCAGGCAGCTGCAATATCGTCACCGCGGGTCTTACGCACGGTGGTGACCAGATCGGCGTCTTGCAAAATTTGGGCAAACTGCTTAACCCGCTCGGCCGGTGAGCGCTTGAGGCCCGAAGCAGGGAATGGATTAAAGGGAATGAGATTTAATTTGCAACGCAAGCCCTTTAAGAGCTTGATTAATTCTTTGGCATGCTGGTCTTGGTCGTTCACGCCATCGAGCATGCAGTACTCAAAGGTAATAAAGTCGCGTGGTGCAAATGGTAAGTAGCGATCACAAGCGGCAATCAGTTCTTTTAAGGGATACTTTTGATTGAGTGGCACGAGCTCATCGCGCAGCGCATCGTTGGGTGCATGCAAGGATACGGCGAGCGCCACTGGGCAATCCTGCGCCAAGCGATCCATCATAGGGACCACACCCGAGGTGGATACGGTCACGCGCCGGCGTGATAGACCATAGGCATGATCGTCAAGCATCAAGCGTAGCGCAATCAGAACTGCATCGTAGTTCAATAAGGGCTCGCCCATGCCCATCATCACCACATTCGTAATCACCCGACCCTGGGTTTGCTCGGCACAATCCTCATCGAGTCTGCGAATCGCAAGCGGATCCTCGCGCAGATGATGCTCCGCAAACCAGAGTTGTCCAATAATCTCTGCGGGTGTTAGGTTGCGGGCAAAGCCCTGATGACCGGTGGAACAAAAACGGCAGTTGACCGCACACCCTGCTTGGGAAGAGATACAAAGCGTACCGCGATCGTCTTCGGGGATATAGACCATCTCAACGGCATTACCAGCGCCCACATCCAGTAACCACTTGCGGGTGCCATCACCGGCTTTCATATCCCCAATAACAGGCAAGCTCGTGATCTCAGCGTGATCGGCAAGCTGCTGACGAAAGGATTTGGCTAGATCGGTCATCAGCGTAACGTCACAAACGCCACGCTGATGCACCCACTGCAAGAGCTGCTTAGCCCGGAACGGCTTCTCGTTTAATCCCGCAACATACTCTGCCATCTTGGCAGCATCAAAATTGAGTAAGTTCGTGCGGCTTGAATTCAATGGTGAATTAACGCGCGA
>VGIH01000155.1 GCA_016867965.1 Betaproteobacteria bacterium
TTGACTTCTTTGAACTGGCCATAACTCATGAACCGTTGATGACGACGCTCGAGCAGTTCTTTCTCGGATAAGTCTTCAACTTCCGAAAGAGCGCGTGCCAGCGCCTTATTCATATTGGCCATCATGGCTTCGTAATCACGATGAGCAGCCCCAACGGGTTCCGGTACGATCGTATCAATCAATTGAAGATCTTTTAAACGCTGAGCGGTGAGTGCTAATTGTTTTGCAGCATCGGGGGCCTTCTCAGCAGTCTTCCATAGAATCGAAGCGCATCCTTCGGGTGAGATCACGGAATACGTTGAGTATTGCAGCATCATGACGACATCACCCATCGCAATCGCCAGTGCACCCCCTGAACCACCTTCACCAATAATGGTCGTGATAATGGGCACTTTGAGTTCTGCTTGGGTGTAGAGGTTGTGCCCAATCGCTTCCGATTGATTGCGCTCTTCGGCATCAATCCCTGGAAATGCACCAGGGGTATCTACAAAGGTAAAGACCGTTAGGCCAAACTTCTCAGCAAGACGCATCAGTCGCATCGCCTTGCGATACCCTTCAGGACGACTCATTCCAAAATTACGCATGGCACGCTCTTTGGTATCGCGCCCTTTTTGATGACCGATCACCATGCAAGGTTTGCCATCAAAACGCGCAAGGCCGCCAATAATCGATTGATCATCGGCAAAGACGCGATCGCCATGCAACTCATGAAAGTCGGTAAATAATGCTTGGATGTAGTCGAGTGTGTAGGGGCGCTGTGGATGGCGGGCAACCTGAGAGACCTGCCATGGCGTTAAGCCCTCGTAGATCTCTTTGGTGAGCTGTTGGCTTTTTTCTGAAAGTGTCTTGAGCTCGCTTGAGATATCCACCGAAGATTCGTCTTGCACGTAGCGGAGTTCTTCGATTTTGGTCTCAAGCTCTGCAACCGCTTGCTCAAAGTCTAGGAAAGTGGTCTTCATGGCCTAATTTTATGTGCTTTTTGGGATTACCCCAAAAATCAGTACTCTACGGGAATCGGGTCAATACTTCGCCACATATACCAGGTAGCCACGGTACGCCATGGCGCCCAATTGGCTGCCACCTCGCGGGCCTCATGACGGGTAACGGGTTCGCCACTGAAATAATTGATCGAGATCGCCCGAATCAGCCCAATATCGTCCAGTGGCAGCACATTGGGGCGCATCAGATTAAAGATCAAAAACATCTCGGCGGTCCAACGCCCAATCCCCCGAATTGCACTCAACTCCTTAATGAGCTCCTCATCATCCATTTTGGGCCAGCGCTCGGTTTGCAAGCGTCCATGATGAAAGTGATCGGCGAGGTCGCGGATGTACTCGACTTTGCGCGTGGATAGACCCGATGCACGTAAGGCGTCATGCTTTGTATCAAGAACGCGTTTGGGGGTCACCTCGTTACCCAGGGTCTCTAAGGTTCGGTTCCATACCGATTGCGCAGCAGCAACCGAGATTTGTTGTCCAACGATCGAGCGTGCGAGCGTTGTGAACGCATCGCCTCGGCTTCCTAAGATGCCGTCATCGTACTTGGGAATGAGTTTTCGTAAGATGCGGTCTTGCTTCATGAGCTCCGCACACGCCTCTTCCCAATAGCTTGGCTTTTTGGTTCGTGATTTTGGCATTAGGCGCGTCGCCAGCTGGTTTGACCACCGGGCTTATCTTCCAAAATAACGCCCTCTTCGAACAATTGCTGACGAATTGCATCTGCACCGGCAAAGTTCTTGGCTGCTTTAGCAGCTTGGCGTGCCGCAATTTGCGCTTCAATTTGCTCTGGGCTTAAGCCTGCTTTAGGCGTTCCACTTTGCAAGAACTGTTGGGGCGACTGATAAAGCAGTCCGACCGTGTTGCCTAAGTGATAGAGGGTATTGAGTAACTCTTCTTTGCGTCCCGTATCTTGGGTTTTATGGATCTCGGTCACCAGCTCGAATAACACGGCTATCGCATCAGGTGTATTGAAGTCATCGTTCATCGCTTGGGCAAAGCGATCATTCCAGACAGGGTCAACCTGGTTGCTTTGAATGGCTGGCAGTTCGCCAAGCGCGGTATACAAACGGGTAAGTCCAGTGCGCGCTTCTTCTAACTGACTATCGGAGTAATTAATGGGGCTACGGTAGTGCGCCTTTAGCATAAAGAAGCGCACCACCTCGGGATCAAACTGGGCCAAGACATCTTTGATCAAGAAAAAATTACCCAAAGACTTCGACATCTTCTCGTGGTTCACTCGGATATGGCCGTTATGCATCCAGTACCGCACAACGGGTTGATCGATCGAGCCCGATCCATACATGGCACCTTCACTTTGCGCAATCTCATTCTCATGATGAGGAAACTGCAAATCCGCCCCACCACCATGAATATCAAAATGCTGTCCCAATAACTCGCAGGACATTGCTGAGCACTCAATATGCCAACCGGGTCGACCCTCGCCCCATGGGGAAGCCCACCGGGTGTCAGCAGGCTCTTCGGTCTTTGCGGATTTCCAGAGCACAAAATCGAGTGGGTCGCGCTTGCTGCCACTAATGGCAACCCGCTCACCAGCTTGTAACTCATCAATGGATTTACCGGATAACTTGCCATAGCTGGGGAACTGTCGCACCGCATAGTTGACATCGCCATCATCGGCTTGATAGGCCATCTCACGCTCCATGAGACGACCAATCATTCCTTGCATCTGGGCAATGTAGTCGGTGGCGCGTGGTTCGTGATCGGGCGGCAAGAGCATGAGGGTTTTAGCATCGGCATGCATCGCATCTATGAAGCGCTGGGTCAGTGCTACAATGGGTTCTCGGTTTTCAAGCGCACGCGTAATAATCTTGTCATCGATATCGGTGATGTTACGAACGTAGTTCACGTCATAGCCACAGGCTCGTAGCCAACGCACCACCATATCAAATACGATCATGACCCGAGCATGCCCCAAATGGCAGTAGTCATAAACGGTCATGCCACACACATACATCCGCACCTTCCCTGGTTCGATCGGTTTGAAGACCTCTTTAGTTCTTGTCAGGGTGTTGTAAATCGACAGCATGGTCAGTGGTTGATAGAGCGGGGATCGAAAGGTGTTGAGTGAACGGCACACGAATTTGTTAGACTGATGAGTATATCGAATGACGCGCCACTTTAGTGATCTTCTTACCGTGACACCCCAGCACCCAAACCCCAGTTCCGCTGCTTGGTTCTCACGTTGTTTGTGTGTGGTTTTTTGCGCTCTCGTCGTTGGTTGCAGCACCACCCCGCCCTCTGCGACTTCGGGCAATCCTGCTACGCCCTATTTGGGTGGCTACGGTCCGACCGATCCACCACGCATGAGCACTAACCCCAATCCTGAAACTGGCAATAACCAACTCTCCGAATCGATTGCGGTTCCATTTTTGTCCTTCTTAATTATTGAGCCAGATCCGGTCATGAAAAATGCGATTCCAACGCATATTGAGAAACTCATT
>VGIH01000156.1 GCA_016867965.1 Betaproteobacteria bacterium
ACCGCCGCTTGAGCGGTATTTCATGATGCTCAAACGCTTTGCGCAATTTGATCTAGGACAGAGTTATTACCAACACAAAAGTGTTTGGGATTTGGTGATCTCGAAGCTTCCTGTCTCCATCAGCATTGGTCTTTGGACATTCTTTATTAGTTATTTAGTGTCCATTCCCTTGGGAATTACCAAAGCAGTACGAGACGGCACGCGCTTTGATCGCGTCACCAGCACGATGATTTTGGTGGGCTATGCGATCCCGGGATTTGTCCTGGGGGTATTACTGTTAGTGCTCTTTGGCGGAGGCAGTTTTCTACAAATCTTTCCTCTGCGCGGTCTGACCTCGGATAACTGGAGTGAGCTCAGCTTAATTGGCAAAGTATTGGATTATCTGTGGCATCTAGTCTTGCCAATTACAGCATCTGTCCTCGGTAGCTTTGCAGTGATCACAATGCTAACAAAAAACTCTTTTATAGAGGAGATTCGCAAGCAATACGTATTGACCGCTAGAGCAAAAGGGGTAAGTGAGAACAAGGTGCTCTGGAAACATGTCTTTCGGAACGCCTTAATTCCCTTGATTACTGGATTTCCTGCTGCATTTATAGGCGCCTTCTTTGCAGGCTCGCTCTTAATTGAAACCTTATTCTCTTTAGATGGCTTAGGTTTGCTTTCGTATGAAGCGGTGATGCGTAGGGATTACCCCGTAGTCTTTGGCACACTCTATTTATTTACCTTGATTGGTCTTGTTACCAAATTAATCTCAGATCTTTGTTATGTCCTAATTGATCCTCGCATCCAATTTGGCTCTGGGGGTGGATCTTGAGCAAATGGCTGCGTTTTAAAGCGAATCGCTTGGGCTATGTCAGCCTGTGGATTTTCTCGATCCTCTTTGGTTTGAGTTTGTGTGCGGAGTTGATCGCGAACGACAAACCTTTAGTGGTGCGTTACGAGGGCAAATTCTATTTCCCATTGGTAAAAAATTATCCAGAGACCGTATTTGGTGGCGACTTTGCTACACGTACTGATTATTTGGATCCAGATATTAAGAAGAACATTACCGATGGCTCGAACTGGGCGATATATCCCATGATTCCCTATAGCTATGAGACCCTCAATTACTTTGCCAAAGAGCCAAATCCGGCGGCGCCGTCGGCAGAAAACTGGTTGGGTACGGATGATCGTGGGCGTGATGTATTGGCGCGTCTTATTTATGGATTTCGTTTATCGATTCTCTTTGGTATGGCGTTGACTGTGGTAGGTGTGGTGATTGGAGTTATCACCGGTGCGCTGATGGGATTTTTTGGCGGACGCTTTGACCTCGTTACCCAACGCATCATTGAGATTTGGTCGGCGATGCCTGAGCTCTATCTGCTGATTATTTTTGCTTCGATCTTTAATCCCAGCGTTCTTTTGTTAATTATTTTGTTGGCTGCATTTGGGTGGATGGGCTTATCCGATTATGTGCGCGCCGAGTTCTTTCGCAATAGGGCCCTCGAGTATGTGCGCGCAGCTAAAGCCTTGGGGCTTACGAATGCCCAGATTATGCGGCGCCATATCTTGCCAAACAGCTTAACCCCCGTCATTACTTTTTTGCCATTTAGGATGAGTGCGGCGATTCTATCGCTCACGAGTTTGGATTTCTTAGGATTGGGGGTGCCACCCGGAACGCCTAGCTTGGGCGAGTTGCTATCGCAGGGGAAGGCAAACCTAGACGCCTGGTGGATTTCAGTATCGACCTTCTTTGTGCTCGGAGGCACCTTACTCTTATTAACATTTATGGGCGAGGCATTGCGAGATGCATTTGATTCTCGTAAGAGTAATCCGTTAACGGGGGCGCACGCATGAGCTTATTGCGCTACGAGCAACTCTCGATTTCGTTTGGTGCAGGGCGGCGAGAGAAGTATGCCGTTCGTGAACTCGATCTGAGCATTGCACCGGGTGAGCGAATTGCCTTAGTTGGTGAATCTGGCTCCGGCAAAACACTTTCTGCGCTTGCGCCATTGCGCCTTACTCCTGAAGGTGCGCGTTTGCAGGGCCGCATTCTATGGCAACGCGAGGATGGCAAGGAAGAAAATTTATTAGACCTATCGATTGAACGGATTCGGGAGATTCGGGGGCGTGAGATTGCGATGATCTTTCAAGAGCCGATGACCGCACTGAATCCCTTATTTACGATTGGTAATCAGATTGTTGAGGCGGTTCAGGTGCATGAGCCCTTAATGCCTTTGGAGGAATGCCGCCATACTGCGATTGCCCTCCTTAAGAAAACCGGGATTCCGCAACCAGAAGAGCGTTTTTATGCTTACCCTCATCAGTTATCGGGCGGGCAACGTCAACGCGCCATGATTGCGATGGCGCTAGCATGCAAACCACGTTTATTGATCGCCGATGAGCCAACTACCGCCTTGGATGTGAGTTTGCGTCTTCAGATTTTGGATTTACTGCGAGATCTGCAAGAAGAAGCGAAAGAGCGCGGTGGTATGGCGATTCTATTAATCACGCACGACCTAAACCTGGTAAAGCATTTTGCAAGTCGGGTAGGGGTTTTAAACCAAGGATGTTTGGTGGAGTCTGGATCCACTCATGAGGTTTTTTCGCACCCCACCAATCCTTACACCGAGCAATTGGTGAACAGTCAGCCTGAGCGTGAATTATTGCCAGTAGTGCCGTTAGCTCCAGTCTTATTGACTGCTAATCAACTAAGTGTCTCGTATCCGCAATCCAATTTCGCCAAAGGTGGCCTACGGTGGCGGGATTGGTTTACGAAGGCTAAGCGCCATCCTGTGCTTAAGCCTTTGAGTCTTAAACTCAAACAAGGGCAAACGATCGGTGTGATTGGTGAATCTGGTTCCGGGAAAACAACCTTAGCCATGGCTATTTTAGGATTGCTTGGGGAGACAACGGCCAAGGTGGAGGGCGATGTCTCGGTCTTGGATCAATCCTGGCCATCCTTGACTCCGATCGAGCGTCGTGCAATGCGGGCTCATTTGCAGGTTATTTTTCAGGATCCCTTTGGTTCTTTATCACCACGTATGACCATCTTTCAAATTGTGTCGGAGGGCTTGGATGTCCATCAACCGCATTTGTCGCATGATGAGCGCGAGAGTCGAGTGGTGGAGATCTTGCGTGAAGTAGGTTTAGACCGCTCTGCGTTGCAACGCTATCCCCACGAGTTTTCTGGTGGCCAACGTCAACGTATCGCTATCGCTCGTGCATTAATCCTCAAACCACAAATATTGGTATTGGACGAGCCCACCTCGGCCTTGGATGTTTCGATCCAAAAACAGGTTTTAAAGTTGCTCAGCGAGCTTCAAAAAAAGTACAACCTGGCCTATCTCATCATTAGTCATGATCTGGCTGTCATTCGGGCAATGTCCCACGAACTCATGGTTCTGCGAGCCGGGGAGGTGGTGGAGTATGGTGAGACCGAGGCCATGGTTCGTGACCCTAAAGAGGG
>VGIH01000157.1 GCA_016867965.1 Betaproteobacteria bacterium
TCTTTAAAGTTATCGCGCAGGGGCGATTTAGCAAGTTCGCCTTTAGCTAACATCGATTTAAAGATCGGCGTTTCTTCAAGGGTCATTCGAACCTTTAGGGCAACCAGCAGAAGAACAATCGAGAACCAGAAGGGCACACGCCAGCCCCATTCTTTAAAACTCTCTGGATCCAAATAGTGATTGAGTAATACCAATTGAAGGATGGAAGCCAACATGCCAAGTGGCCCCATGAGCTGCAAGACACTTGTTTTAAGTCCGCGGTTTGTAATGCCCGCATGCTCAGTGAGGTAAACAGCACTTCCACCAATTTCTCCGCCGGCAGATAGGCCTTGTAGAAGTCGCAGGGTTACTAAGCAAATAGGTGCCCATATCCCAATTTGCTCATAGGTGGGTAAAAATCCCACAGCAAAGGTGGCGCCACCCATTAAGGTGATCGTGATCAGAAAGACCGGCCGACGCCCAATGCGATCACCGAGAGAGCCAAAGAATGCTGCGCCTAGGGGTCTAACCACCATGCCGGCCCCAAAAGTCGCAAGGCTGGCTAAGAGACCCGTCATTGGGTCAGAGCTTGGAAAAAAGAGTGGGGCAAAGGCCACTGCCAAGGTCGCAAAGGTGAGGAAGTCGTACCACTCTAGAAAGGTACCAAAACAGGCAGCGGTGGCAATTTTGGGATAAGAATGCTTGGTTTGTGGGGGATTTGGCACAGGAGATTTATTATAAATAATTGATTTAATTGAGTATTTTATTCAATACCTGAGTATTTTGTTGCATTGCACACATATTTATTGCATAGCAGCAAATAATTGGGTATATTTTCATGGTGCAGTGCAATATTGGATAAATTAACTTATTGGAGAGTACACCATGAATCAAGATCAAGTCGCAGCAAAATTGTCGCAAATTCAGAGCAAAAACCTCGAGACTGTATTTTCATTGAGCGAAGCGGCTCTTGAGAATGCTCAGAAACTCGTTGAACTGAACTACGACGCTTCTAAAGCGGCGTTGTCAAATGCTCAAGAGAACATTCAGCAAGTATTGAGTGCAAAAGATCCCAAGCAAGTGACCGAACTTTTGCAAGCCGAAACTTTGCAAGATGTTGGTAATCAAGCCATTGCTCATCAGCGCAAGGTCACCAAAGTATTGCGTGAAAGCGGCAAAGAGTTTGCGGATGTCGTAGAAGCTAGCATTGAGCAAGCTCAAGCTGGTATGCAAGACTGGGTGAACACCTTGGCTGCAAATGCACCTGCTGGTTCCGATGTGTTTGTATCTGCATTCAAAACCTCAATGAACTCGGTCATGCAAGGTATTGAGCAGTTCCGTGAAGCTAGCAAAGATGCATTGGCTACCGTTGAGAAATCGGCTGACCAAGCATTTGAAGCATTCCAAGGTCAATTGGCTCAAGTAAAAAAAGCCGCTGCTCCTGCAAAGGCTCGTAAAGCTGCTTAATTCGTAATTCGTTGTTGATGAAGGCCCGCTCCGAGTGAGCGGGTTTTTATTTATGCAGACTCATCATCTTGCGTGAGTAGATTGCTCGCAATCATTTTGTTAGGCTTCACACCTAATTCTTTTACTTTCTCAGCAGCTTTAATCAGATTCCCCTTACCCGTTTTTAGTTTATTAAATGCGTCGTGATAACTCGTTTGCGCTTGGTCCAGGCGCTTACCAATTTGTTCAAGGTCTTCCACAAAGCCTACAAACTTATCGTAGAGGTTGGCGCATTGACGAGCGATCTCCATGGCATTATTGTTCTGTTGATCCTGCCGCCACAAGTGGGCGACAGTTCGCAAAGTGGCCATGAGGGTGCTGGGGCAAACCAAGACAATGTTTTTGCTAAGCGCCTCTTGATAAAGATTGGGGGCGGACTTGAGGGCACTTAAGAAGGCGGGTTCTATAGGAATAAACATCAATACAAAATCCACACTGACGATATCTGCAATCCCAGCATAGTTCTTGCCAGATAGACCTTGAATATGTTGCCGGATCGATTGAATATGAGCGAGAAGTTCTTTATCGGCTTCATCGGTACTGGCTGCCTCAGTATGTCTGGCATAGGCCGTAATCGATACTTTGCTATCGATTACGAGGTGGCGACCCTCTGGCAACTTAATAATGACATCGGGTTGTAATCGACTACCATCCGCCTGCGTATGGCTATCTTGAACCAGATACTCTTCACCCTTACGTAAGCCCGAGGATTCGAGGATGGATTCCAGAACCAGTTCCCCCCAGTTTCCTTGGATCTTGGAGTCACCCTTTAGTGCAATGGTAAGCGATCGCGCCTCATCCGACATCTTGAGGTTGAGATTGGCTAGACGTTCAATCTCGTGCTTAAGTGCAAAGCGTTCCCTGGATTCTTTTTCGTAGGAGTTGCTCACTTGTTCCTTAAATTCAGTGAGCTTGGTTTGCAGGGGCTTTAGCAAAATATCGAGCTGCTGGGCGTTTTGCTCCGTGAACTTCTTGGTTTTGTCTTCCAAAATCTCATTGGCGAGATTCTTAAACTGATTGGTGAGCGCCTCCTTGGCCTCGTTTAATGAATCAATCCGATGTTGAACTTGCTTACGCTCTGAATCCAACTCAGCCTCTAGGCGAATGGCGCGCTGGAGAGCTTGATCACGCTCGGCCCTAATTTGCTCTAATTGGATGGTTAGATCCGCAATAGCGCCTTGTTGTTGATTCTGATTGGATCGAAGAATGGCGACATACATTGCAAGCCCGATGGCAATGCCAAGGGCAATAATGGTAATCAGGGTAGGGAGGTCTGTCATGGGCTTAGTCTACTGCAGACCAAGCCCATCGAGTGAGCTTTTGAGGAGTGAGCTTGCGATCAAAGACCGAGGAGTTTTTTGAGTTCGCCGCTTTGGTACATCTCGGTCATGATGTCTGAACCACCAATGAACTCGCCATTGACATAGAGCTGAGGGATAGTAGGCCAGTTTGCATACTCTTTAATGCCCTGACGAATGGCTTCATCATCAAAGACATTGACGGTATGCAAGGTCTCTAGGCCACAGGCGCGCAAGATATTCACGGCATTACCCGAGAAGCCGCATTGTGGGAACTGTGCGGTACCCTTCATAAACAGGACCACGGGATGACTGGTCACAATTTCTTTGATCTTGGCTTGAGTATCACTCATGGTGATGAAATCCTTTCATAAACGAACTGGGTTTTGCTTTGATTTTTACTTAATCACTATTTTATGACCGATTAAAAAGTAGGGTCTTGTTTTCGGGCCTGCGTGACTCGAAAATGCCCCACTAGATCGGCAAGAGTGCCAATCTCATGAAATTTGTGGTTTTCTAGGAGCGGAGCAACCGCAGCCGCCTGATCATAGCCATGCTCGAGGGCAATCAGTCCACCAGGCTTTAAGTAATGATGGGCGTGATTCACAATCTCCCGAATGCACGACAGGCCATCGCCATCATCAGTGAGCGCTGCTCTGGGCTC
>VGIH01000158.1 GCA_016867965.1 Betaproteobacteria bacterium
TGAAGGCACTAATTCGCGAAAGCCAGCAACTTCAGGGCGAGCTAATGCAGGCGGTTAACGAAGCAACCCGGGCTCGGCATGTAATTAAAATTTTCGGTGGTCAAGAGTATGAATCGAAGCGGTTCGAACGCCGTTCAGATCGTTTGCGCGGATTTGCGTTGCGACAGGCAAGCACTGCGGCTACTACGGAGCCTATTACCCAGCTACTGAATTCCATTTCAATTGCAATTATTATTTCCATCGCACTCTGGCAAGCTGGTGATGGGCAAATGACCATTGGTGGTTTTGCTTCTTTTATCATTGCGATGCTGATGACTTTAACACCTTTGAAGCATCTGGCGAATATCAGCGGACCGTTGCAGCGAGGTTTAGCTGCAGCTGAGCGTGTATTTGCTCTTATAGATGAGCCAGTTGAACGTACGAGTGGATTGCGTCTTACCCATCGTTCGAAGGGGCATCTTGAGTTTCGTGATGTCAGTTTTCGTTACCCGGATGCAAACGAATACACGCTCTCAAATGTAAGCCTGGTCATGACGCCCGGCGAAACTGTGGCGTTTGTTGGAATGTCGGGCGGCGGAAAGACTACGCTGGTTAATCTGGTGCCCGAGTTTTATCCGCTGATTTCTGGTCAGATTTTTTTGGACGGAGTTGCGATTAAAGATATTGAGCTTCGAAGCCTCAGAGCACAAATTGCTATGGTCAGCCAGAATGTCGTGCTTTTTGATGACACGATTTCAGCCAATATTTCTTACGGTGATCCTGAACCTGACTTGGCTCGGATCGAAGCGGCTGCAAGGGCCGCCCATCTGAGCGAGGTTGTTGCGACGCTTCCAGAAGGCTATGAAACGGAAATTGGCGATAACGGCATGCGTCTCTCTGGCGGACAGCGTCAGCGGCTCGCAATCGCGCGGGCGATTTTCAAGAACGCGCCCATATTGATTCTCGATGAGGCTACTTCCGCGCTGGATAATGAATCTGAGCGGGCTGTTCAAAAAGCGCTCGATTCCTTAATGGCAGGACGCACGACCCTGGTAATTGCACATCGCCTGTCAACGATCGAGAATGCGGATCGGATCGTCGTTTTGGAACATGGGCGTATTGTCGAAATGGGCACTCATGCAGAGCTACTGCGTGCAGGGGGAGTCTATGCCCACTTATATCATCTGCAATTTACGCAAGACAATTGATGCTTTTTCGACATTCTACAAAGTTGCTGTGAAAAAGTTGTAGAAAATAATAGTTAAGTCTTTGCCATGATAGTGTGGCCCGTTACTGAGAGCCTAATCAGTATTTGACGAACAATAGCGCCATCAGCAAGTTGGGTCTTCGGCCGTCAGCAAAAATCGTGGATACCTTACCCAAAGATGATCTGCGACAACCTTAAATCTCCAGCGCCGCCTAGCGATCGGCTAATCCAAACACATACTGTAAAATCTGAATAAATAGTGGATATTAGATTGCTAATAGTTAAAACACGAAATTTCAAAATAGTGGTGTTTGGGTTGAACGATTAAGCGTCGTAAAATATATGTCAGGTAGATTTTTTCTTGATCATGCTTCTCTTCCGCATGCATTAGCGCTTCTTAATGATGTTGCGCTTACGCTTTCTTGTCATGGCGTTACTTATTCACTTGATGGTGGAACAGCGCTTGGCATAATCCGCGAAGGCAGACTTCTTCCATGGGATACGGACATTGACTTAGCAGTTGATGCAAAAGATTGGCGAAAGCTTAAAAATGCTGGAATTAGCCTTTTTTTAAAAGGATACCGAGTGCGTTTTCGTCGAGCGAAATCAGACGCGGGCCCTATTTCACGTGGCGACATCCGAGTGATGAAAATTTGGAGGCGTAGATTTTTCTTCTTCAAAGGGGAAATGGTTGACGTTTTCTTGCGGTACATTGAAGACGAGAATTGTTACTGGCTCCTTGAGGGAAAGGACAGAAAGGCGCTGTGTAAAATGCCAGTCAGATTTCACAATCAACTGACATCTGTTTACTTTAACGGTATCAACCACAACATTCCACTTAATTGGGATGAATTTTTAACGCACAGATACGGTGACTGGCGGACGCCGGTAATCAATTGGGACGCGTTTGTAGATGATGGGTCAATTGATAAGCAAAATGTCAAAATAAAAAATCAGGACTGAGTATATCGTCTACCTAGCACCTCACCGTTTTTATCAAAAGTCCGAGCACAACATGCCGGCGTCACAACACAATTCGCAGATAAGTGTGCGTTAGAGTGAGGCATTACGTAATGATAAAAGATATCAATCCTTCACATTTGGATTTCAGCTCAGAAGTTTTTGATACCCTTAGCAAGGTTACTGAAGTGTTAGAAGACGTAGGTTGCCAATACTTCTTGGCTGGCGGCACGCTCTTGGGAGCAGTGAGAGATGGTCAGATAATTCCACATGACCGAGATTTTGATATCGACTGCTTCGCAGAGGATAGACGGTTGATTTTATCGCAGAATTCGAAGTTTTTAGAATTTGGAATTCAGGTAAAAGAAAAAATTCGTTCGGAAGGTGTAGGCTTGTCAACTAATGAACCTGTCTTCTCGCCACATGATTGCTCGTGTATTTACGTGTTGAAAAATGGCCGTCATTATGGTGATATTTATTTATTTACCAGATTTTCAGATGGAATTGCCAGAAGATACGACTCCTACACTCGGACCTACTTTAATCCCAAAATGTCAATTCCAAATTATTTTTATTCTGGGAACGAAGTTCGAAAGATATTCGGAAGAGATTTTCGTGTGCCACAAAACCCGGAAGCAGTGATTGAAAAGATATACGGCAATGACTGGCGGATACCACTAAAAATAGGAGATTTTGAAAAGGGCCGGAACCGCCTGTCAGGGGCTGTGATGGATTCCGATATCGAAATGCTCATATCTTTGGCAATCAAGGAAGATAGCACTCGGGAATATAGTGGCTTTCCCGATTGGCCAGCTTCGATTGCCATAGTAAACTCCGAGGCAGGTTGCAGATGGGTTCGGTCGCATGAGTGTGCGAGAAATGAGTCCACTCGTGAAGTCGAGCTGATCAATGCCGTTGGGTCTATGCTTAATGAATTTCCACAATGGAAATTAAACCTTGCGTTCCGAGCATACGCGACTTTAGTTTTCAAGCCAGAGATACAATATCTCTTAACTCAGAATAGAATATCGTTTTTTGCGAAGCTCAGGCGGCGAATACTGAGAAAGCTAAGAAAAGTTATTAGGCCGTTCTCATTAGAAAAATAAAGTCAGCTAATTCAACTCAGGCCTTTGGTATTTTTGCATCAAGGTGAAGCAATCTTACGAATCTTT
>VGIH01000159.1 GCA_016867965.1 Betaproteobacteria bacterium
TGAGTAAAATTTTCGAAGTTGCGTAAATGGAGACTCTCTCTCAAAAGTATCAATCAGAGGAAGCAGTTTAACAAGATTTTAACTCATCGGTGTTGGTTTTTTTAGCCCCTTAGCTGAGGAGAACAAATGAAATTATATCTACCTTACTTGCTCGTTGTAATCTCCACACTTGTTTCCGCCCTTGCTCAAGTCGGAATTAAGTGGAAGATAAATGAATCTGCAGTACAAGCTGAGGGTGCGAGCTACCGTGAGATTTTGACGAGTACGCTGTCCGCAAGTACTTTTTTGTTGTTTTTTGCGATTGGCGTTAGTTTTTTTCTGTGGGTCTACGCTCTCAAAGATCTGTCGCTCTCCAACGCGTATTCGCTTACGGCCCTTTCCTATATTTTTGTTCCTTTGTTATCGACGCTAATACTTCACGAGAATTTGACTCTTCCTTTTGTTGTTGGCTCAGCGCTGATTCTTCTAGGTGTAGTACTGTGTTCCTATTAAAAATCGACCAAAACTATCGTTGAAGGAAGAACTAACTCGGAGTGTGTCGAACCTGATTTTTTAAACTCTTCGCCGCCAATACGAAAAATTCAGTGCCAAAAAAATTGCCAAAAGTTGAATTTGTTCGAAGCGAACAGCCAAAAATGGGGGCTATGAGGCGCGCACCCTTAATCTCGAAGTTGTTCGAATGCAGGTGTTCCGAGATTGCTTGCAAAGAGTGCCCGTGCCAAGCAGGATGCTTATCTTCCTTCCGGTTGAGAAGCGAACTAAGCTTCGCAATTTTGTGTAGACCGCTGGCATTATTTCGCCACACGAGAATAAAAACACCTTCTGGTTTAAGAAGATTTGAGACAGATTTTAACAAATCGGCAACTGCATTATGCTCAAATTGTTGTAATACATTTATGCAGCATACGGTGCTTGCCTGACTATCTTTGAAGGGTAAGTTAAAAAGATCGGCCCTAACTGCTCTTATTCCTCGTGCTAATGCGCGCAAACAGGCAGACTCGTTATAGTCTACGCCAATAAGGTTTTGACTCTCCGGGAAAGCCTGCTGCAGGAAAAGCCCACTTCCGCAGCCAAGGTCTATAACGACCGCGGGATCGATTTCGTGCACTATGAGTTGCCGCTTTACGATATTTGATAGCCGTCGGAACCACCAAGAAAACTGATATCCGGATTGCCGAGCGTCGTTGGCGTCGTAGATCTGCGATAGCCGCGTATAGAATTTATCTAGAAAATCTTGATCGAATGACACCTAACTCCTCCTGCTTTTCTGTTCTATAAGTCCGGTAGTCTAGAGATAACCTTCCTCGATAGATTTGAGGTTACAGACAGCGGGAGGGCAGACCATATTTTTTGCGCGAGTGCATACTTTTTGTAAATCGATGCCGATCGGAAACCTAATGTAATCACAGGTACCATGGTGCATCCCCATTTTTGCTTAAAGTTACAGACACCACTGCCGCTCTCAGATCGGCCAAAATCGAGAATTTCTATACCCTCTTCAATTCCTTGCGCGATTAAATGCCAATATAGAAAATCAGACGACGCAAGTCTTCTTCCGTCAATTGTGGTGCAGATCCATGGAATCCACGCCAACTTTTCATCTCTTATCTGAAGGGCGCAACCTACAGATTTCTTGCCGTGAAAAATCAACGTTAGAGAAGTGTCGCCTGTCTCAGCCAAGCTTCGGAAAAATTTTTTCGGAAGTATCGGCATACCGAGGCGAGATTGTGCTGAACTGTAAAAATCATAGAATTCATTAAACTGAGACTCCAAACCTGTAGTCGCAACGGACAAGCCAATCTTTTCCGCTAGGCGCACTCTATTTCGTATCTCTGACGGAAGTGATTTCCAAACGATTTCGGCTGATTTATTCGCCAAGATCAGCCTGGAAACGACAGGATCTCCTGGCTTTGGTGGAGATTCCGAGGATAAAAATCTTATTCGACAACTATTGTTTCCTGCGGACTCAGCCAAACTAATCGCCGCTGATGGTTTGAGATCCGTGTAAGACAGGAAAGGAATATAAACAAGGACATTGCGACCCCACACATCCTTCACTACAAAGAACGGGTCCAACTTCCGCATGCTTGTCGAGTCGCGAATAGATTCGCCCCAACGCTCTATAAAGTTTTTTGAAAATGGCTTATCAACTTCAATTTGGTGAGTCATTAACGTTACTTTATAGCATCCCAGGCGGGCAGTGATCTGGATGAAATTTCCTCGAGCCTATCAAGGAAGGGTTTATTAAATCTAAATGTTTTAAGTAGCCATTCGAGGTCTCTCACAGATCTTTTTCTGTTAGCCGACAGAAGAGCGGACGCGAATGCGCCCCGATGGGGGAATCGCACATATCCTTCCTGCCAATCAAAGTCGTAAGGATGAAAATAGGTCCAAAGCTCAGCATTTGGTCTTGCGGCCCGGATCGAATTGATCCTGGAGTTCAAGATTTTACGGGGTAGGTAGCGGAAGTATATGCCCCCCAAGAAAGGAAGCGCCAGTTTATCCAGCAGCGACGGCACCGGAATTTCGATAAGCCCAGAAGGCCACCGAAAGCAACCCTGATTGAACGCCACTAAGTTAGACAGCCTTTTTCCTGACAAAATAAGACTTGATGAGTATTTAAATCCGATTTCGGCGAGGGTAGAGTGAAATAGCGCTAAATCCGTTTTCGAGGCGATTGGCACTGAAAAAATTGGGGCCCTGAAACCATTGCAAGGTCTCCCGGTAAGCTCCTGCAGTTGTTGACGTCGACGGCCAGAGACAGTTTTAAACTTCGTCGAATCGACACTAGATAGATATTCGGTCTGTTCCCAGTGATAGCCAATCTCATGTCCTAGGGAGGAAAACTCCTTAATCAGAGAGCTAGCAGTGTCAATCATTTGACCCTCGACGAATATCGAGGCTTTCACTGAACTTGCATCGAGGAGCTCTAAGACTTGACGCACAGGCCGCTCATACCGAGCGATCCGATCGTGCCGATGATTTTCGAAATCAATGGTAAAAGTTATCACTTATGTTCTCGTCTGTTGCCTCAGTATCGACAACGGCTACCTTTATCAGTTTTTTGTTCGAGTATGTGATGCAATCGAACATGAAGTAATCGAGCGGGGTCACTCGAGAGTACAGTCAAGATCAATATGACAAATGTCAGCGATCTTGTCTATTTGAAAACAAAAACGAAGTCCCCTGCCAGAACCAAAAAAGCGCAAAGGGAACAATCCCGAGTGTGTATCGCTCCTGAGAGGCCCCCAAGAACACTGGTAACAAGAAAAATAAAAGAAAATATCTCTCTTTTAAATTTGCTTTTAG
>VGIH01000160.1 GCA_016867965.1 Betaproteobacteria bacterium
TTTTCAGCAAACGGATCAGTGGTCTTCGCAGCTTTTTCAATCGCTTTGCGTAACACATCACTGTTCGTTTCCGATTCTAAAAGGGTTTGCAACAGAGCCATCTCTTTGCGAATTAAGGCGCGCTCAACATCCGTTAACAAATCACCGTCTTCTAGCAGTGCGGCGCCCACTGCTTCCAATAAGCGCCTTGCTTCCACCTGCTCCTCGCGCAATGCACGAGCTCGCATATCATCGCCTGCCGCCTGAAATCCATCTTGCAACATGCGTGCAATCTCAGCATCACTAAGTCCATAGGAAGGTTTGATCTCAATCGATGCTTGAACTCCAGAACTTTGCTCGATCGCATGCACCGATAAAAGTCCATCAGCGTCGACCTGGAATGTCACTCGAATCCGTGCAGCACCAGCAACCATTGGAGGAATTCCTTTGAGCTCAAAACGCCCTAATGATCGGCACGCATCGACGACCTCACGCTCGCCCTGCACAATATGCAGCGCTAGACCGGTCTGACCATCTTTAAAGGTTGTGAAATCTTGTGCCCTAGCGACGGGAATGGGTGTATTACGAGGAATAATTTTTTCTACAAGGCCGCCCATAGTCTCTAATCCAAGGGACAGTGGGATGACATCAAGTAATAGCCACTCATTATTCTTACTTTGATTCCCTGCTAGAAGATCGGCCTGCATCGCTGCACCAAGGGCAACCACCTGATCGGGGTCAAGGTTATTTAGAGGCTGGGTCTTGAAAAATGCCCCAACGCTTGCTTGAACATGTGCCATTCGCGTAGCGCCACCAACCATCACCACGCCCTTCACATTACCCACTTGGAGCTGAGCATCACGCAGTGCTTTGCGAACAGAAACCATGGTCTTATCCACTAAAGGCTTAGTTAGCTTCTCAAATTGGTCGCGGGTGAGTACCAAAGAGATCAATTGTCCGTTCATCAGCTTGAGCTCAATCGAGGTCTCGGTCACTTCGCTTAATTCTTCTTTGGCACGCTTGGCCGCACTCAATAACGCGCGTTGATCCTGTGGCTCAAGACTTGAAAGCTGAGTCTCTTGAATCATCCACGTATATATAAGCCGATCAAAGTCATCGCCTCCCAACGCGGAATCCCCGCCGGTGGATAAAACTTCGAACACGCCCTTACTCATTCGCAAAATCGAGATATCAAAAGTGCCACCGCCAAGATCATAGACGGCATAAATACCTTCAGAGGCATTATCTAAGCCATACGCAATTGCTGCTGCAGTGGGTTCATTGAGTAGACGCAGAACATGAAGTCCGGCAAGCTTAGCAGCGTCTTTCGTGGCCTGACGTTGGGTATCGTCAAAGTAGGCGGGCACAGTAATCACCGCACCAATAATTTCATCTTGCACAGAGTCCTCAGCAAGCTGGCGCAATCGCGCCAAGATCTCTGCGCTCACCTCCACTGGGCTTTTATCCCCCGCAACGGTTCGCAACTTGACCATGCCAGGCTCATCAATCAATGCATACGGAAAGTCGTGTTGCGTGAAATCATTTAAACCACGTCCCATAAAACGCTTTACCGAGACAATCGTATTTTTGGGGTCTTCGATCACATGGGCTAAAGCCTCAAATCCCCCCTGAGTTCTACCATTGGGCAAATACCGAATCACCGAAGGAAATAAAGCCTGACCAGCAGCATCAGTTAAGACCTTGGGTAAGGCATCTCGAACCACCGCAACCAAAGAGTTGGTGGTTCCCAAATCGATTCCAATGGCTACTTTGCGCTCATGGGGCGCTAGTGCCATTCCGGGTTCGGCGATTTGCAATAAAGCCATATTATTTTTTCTTAGACTAGTTGGGCGATTGCGTCATCGAGCTCGGTGGCAAATTTATTAATAAAGAGTAGGCCGCGAAGAATATCCACCGCTTGGCCATAGGCTGACTGCTCAAAGGCATCGGTGAGTTCCAGCAACGAATGGTGACGTGCCTTCTCAACTTCGATCGCAAGCGCCTCTAAAGCCTCCAAATCATCAGCATGATCATCTAAGGCTTCGCGCCATTCCATTTGTTTCATCAAAAACTGAACCGGCATCGCAGTATTCGTTTCTAGATTGGCCTCAACACCATGCAGCTGGCATAAATAGAGGCCGCGCGCGATCGGATCTTTCAGGGTTCGATAGGCGCCATTGGCATAGGTCGCCATTTGCATGGCTAAACGTTGCTCGGTATCGGATCCCGAGGCATGACGATCGGGGTGAACTTCTTTTTGAATCGCTAAATACGCGCGATCCAATATTGACGTATCAAGCATGAAACGGGGGGTAAGGCCAAAAAAAGTGAAGTAGTTGTCAGACGCGGAAAGATTCGCCACAACCACACTCATCTTTCACATTGGGATTTTGAAACTTAAATCCTTCATTTAAGCCCTCGCGGACAAAATCAAGCTCAGTACCGTCGATATAAGTCAGGCTCTTTGGGTCAACAAAAATCTTGATACCGTGGGATTCAAACACTTGATCTTCTGGCGCTGCTTCATCAACATACTCCAATTGATAAGCAAGGCCTGAACATCCGGTGGTGCGCACACCCAAACGCAAACCGCAGCCCTTGCCGCGCTTTTGCAAACTGCGGTTGACGTGGTTAGCGGCTTTTTCAGTCAGGGTGATGGACATGGCGGTTTTATTTAACAGGATGCTTGTCTTTGTAATCTTTCACTGCCGCCTTAATGGCATCTTCAGCCAAGATCGAACAATGAATTTTTACAGGCGGTAACGACAACTCTTGCGCAATTTGCGAGTTCTTAATCTCCAAGGCTTGATCAAGCGTTTTCCCCTTCACCCATTCGGTCACCAATGAGGAGGATGCAATCGCAGAACCGCAACCATAGGTCTTGAATTTCGCATCTTCAATAACGCCATGATCATTTACGCGAATTTGCAATTTCATCACGTCGCCACATGCAGGTGCACCAACCATTCCTGTGCCCACCTGTTCGTCGCCTTTTGCAAAGGAACCAATGTTACGGGGGTTTTCATAATGATCAATTACTTTATCGCTATATGCCATTTCAATTTACCTTGTCTAGAACACCAAATACTATTAATGGGCGGCCCATTGAATCGTGTTGAGATCAATGCCGTCTTTGTACATTTCCCATAAGGGAGATAGTTCCCGCAATTTCGCAATCTTGTCTTTAACTAAAGCGATCGTGAAATCTACCTCTTCTTCGGTAGTAAAGCGGCCAATCGTAAAGCGAATCGAGCTATGGGCAAGCTCATCATTGCGCCCCAAAGCACGTAATACATACGAGGGCTCTA
>VGIH01000161.1 GCA_016867965.1 Betaproteobacteria bacterium
CCGGCTGCATTTCAGGAATGCTAAGTTCAGGAGCGTCTTTTTTACCCCATAACTTATCCCAAAGGCCACCAACTGCTTTAAAGGGTGTTTTGATTTTCTCCCAAAATTTACCCAGCCAATCACCAAAGGCTTCCCATACAGGTTTTATCGGCTCCCAAATGGTCATAAAGAAGCTTTTAACACTCTCCCAATTCGTAATTACCAAGGTTGCCGCAATGGCTATTCCGCCGACAATAGCCCCAATTGGATTGCTCATCATGGCAACCGTTAAAGCACGAAAGCCTGCAATGACTGCTGGAAAGACCCTGGAAGCTAAAGCCATAAATGAAGCACCAAGCGCTTGAAGAGCCCCACCAAAAGCAAGTGCCCCCATTCGTACTGCGGTCATCAGCGAAGCGCTATTAATGCCCACAAATCCAGCCTTAACAAGCGTGATAGTAATTAAAAGAGCACGCCAAGCTGTCGCAAGAGCCAAGGCACCACCTTGAATAAATGTCCAGGCATAACCAAGTGCGATAGCAGCTATTTTCCCTCCAATCAAAGCAGCTGTTACCCCCATAATCAGTTTAGTTAGAACAGGGTGCGCTTCGGCAAAGCCTGCCATTTGCGTTGTGGCATTTCGCAAAACACTTACAACCGCATTAAGAGGCGGTAAAAGCACTGAGCCTAAATTCATTCCGACTTCTGCAAGGCCATTTTTCAGGAGCTGTAAATTATTGGCTGTAGTATTGGCACGATTGGCAAATTCACGCTGCATAGAGCCTGCGAACTTGGTCTCATCGTTAATCATATTCACAGCTTTTTTGTATTCATTTAAGCTGCCAACCAGCAAGGCCACGTCATCTTGATATTCCATACCAAAGAGATCAAATAGAATACCCGAGCGTGTTTGCTTATCCATTTTCTCCATGGCTTCAAGAAATTTGATTAGAGCGCCTTGTGCATCTTGGCCGATATCCTTTTCAAGTTGTTTGGCGCTTATCCCCATTTGGCGCAAAGCCTCTTGAAATTTTTTACCCTGTTTGCCAGCGGTTTGCAGTTTACTGAGCATCGCATTGATTGCAGTTCCTGCTTTTTCAGGGGCTTTGCCAAGGCTGATAAAAGCACCAGCTAAAGCACTTGCTTGCACAGCGGTTAAGCCAAACTGACGTGCTGTACCACCAATGCGATTGAGCGCTGGCACCATATCCTTGGCTTTCGCTGCCGTGTTATCAGAGAGGTAATTGATCGCATCACCTAGCTTGGTCATCTCAGTAATGGGAATTTGATAAACGTTAGCCAATTTTGCCATGGCATCACCGGCTTCTTCTGCCGACATATCAAAAGCAGTAGCCATTTTAGCGACGGTATTGGTGAATGCCGCTAAGTCTTTAGCCGCGATACCGAGCTGTCCGCCGCTTGCAGCAATTTGGGCAAGTCCAGCAGCCGATAACGGAATTTCACGCGACATGATTTTTAGGGTTTCGCCTAATTTTTGAAGACCATCTGGGGTATCAAAAGTAACAACTTTGCGCACATCAGCCATAGCGCTTTCAAAATCAATCGCAGCTTTAATGGGAGCGGACAAAGTCGCCCCAAGTGCAACGGCATCAAGTAACTGACCTCGTAAATTGGCTCGTTGCGCCAGAACACCCTGGCGCTTTTGCATGATTCGATCGAGAGCAACATAATGACCTTTGAGTTTCTCAATCGACGAACCTAATTTTGTTTGCTGAGCAATGAGGCCTTGGATATCTTGGCCGGATTTTCGAATCTCATTATCAAGATTATGAAGAGCTTCACGTTTTTGAAGGTAGGCGGTTTTAGCCTTAAGTGCTGCTGTTTTAGAGCGTTCGAATTCTGTGATCAAGGCTTTGCTTGGATTGGCGGTGGCTGCCATCTGCACAGCAAGGGATTTAACTTGGTTTTCAGCCTCCATCCAAGCGCGCTTAGCAAGTAAGGTATCGCGCTGTAATTGCTGGAATTTGCCAACGGTTTTACCTGAAGATTCCATTTGCTTGATGGCTTGACCAAGACGTCCTAATTGGCTGATCCCAGAGGACATGGTTGCACTAAAATTGCCTTTTAATGCTGCGCCAATGACAACGGATAAGGTATGAATGGCTGTCATGTCTTTTGTAACTCCCTCGCACTATTGATCCATAAAACAAACTCCTCTATATCCATCTCTAACCATTCACTAATTCCGCCCTTTGCAAAAGCAGCCAGAGATAAAACACTGGCTCTTAAGTCTTCAGGTCGGATGGTAACAAAAAACCCTGCAATGCCTCTTGGATTTTGGCGTAATCGGCGAGATCTAACTCTTCCACAGCATCTTTTGGAATATCTGCAAGATTGGCAATGAGTGCTACTTCCTTTTCTGCATCACTATTACCACTGCGTTCAACTGCTAAGCGATCTCGGACCTTTGGACGTCTTAAAGTCAGCTCAGAAATGCTTACCCCGTCAATTTTAATTGGTTCAATAAGTTTAATTTTGTGCATATTAAATCCCTAAAGCAGTTCGAAGTGATGACATTTGATCAACACCATTGATTTTGCGCACCATATTTTCAGCATCAATTTCAATCAGTTCGCGGCGATCAATGGTTAGTTTGTAATAGCGGATGGATACGGTGCATTTAAGCGTTGCTTTATCAGCTGGTTTCCAATTACCTGGATCAAGTTCCTTAAATTGGCCACGTAAATTCACAACCACCGCTTCAGCGTCTCCGCTGCCTTGCAGTCCGCCGCGAAGAGTCAGTGAAACAGCATTACCGTCTACCAACCCAAAGAGCCTAAAAAGCTCAGGGTCGTATTCTGAAAAGGTGAGCTCTGCTTCTAATTTCTCCATGCCCATATCAATGGCAACAGGAATATCCATGCCGCCCGCACGATGTTCCTCAGTTTTAATGGAAAGCTTTGGTAGACTTATTTCATCAATGCGTCCGGCATAACCACGACCATCAACAAAAGCGTTAAAGTTTTTAAGAATTTTTGGCAACATTAGATCAGCTCCTTGATATAATCGTTAATCAAATGGGAGAGAAAGACTATCCGCTCTGCTGGATAAGGCGGTGTAAAATCAAAGTCAAAATAAACTTTGCCTTGCGCAATATTAGCTGGAGTATTGAGCTCTGGATCGGGATAACACTGTCCACCTAAAATAGCGCCAAGAGCTTTAAGGTGCGCCAAATAGCTATTTACACTTTCTACAACATCATCCAAGTAAGTTCTTGTAATATT
>VGIH01000162.1 GCA_016867965.1 Betaproteobacteria bacterium
TATCGCCTCATCATGAAGGCGGGATCGGATAACTTTCGTGACTCTAGTGTTCAGGGTGTCATGAAAAGGCTCAAGGCGAAGGGCGTTGAGATCATCATCTATGAGCCTGCCTTGACTGAGGATACTTTTTATAACTCTAAAGTGATCAATAACCTAGATCAATTTAAAAAGGAGTCTGATGTCATCATCGCAAATCGTCAGTCAAATGATCTTTCAGACGTAGAAGAAAAGATTTACACAAGAGACTTATTTGGTTCTGACTAGCTTTCAAACAAAAATGAAAAAAATCTCGGTCATCATTCCTGTCTATCGCGAAGCTAAAAACCTTCCGACTCTCTACGAGCGCCTGACCGCAGTCACATCAGATATCCCAAGATATTCTTGGGAGTACGTATTTGTAAATGATGGCAGTCCCGATGACTCCCTGGCGGTCTTAACTTCTCTTGCCAAGAAAGATAAGCAATGCAAGGTGATTGATCTTTCCCGAAACTTTGGGAAAGAGATTGCCATGACAGCCGGTGTGCATGAGGCAAAAGGGGCTGACGCCGTGATCTGTATTGATGCCGACCTTCAGCATCCGCCTGAGTTAGTCCCTGAATTGGTGAGTCACTGGGAACGTGGTGCCGAGATTGTAGTGACAATAAGAAAGAAAATTGATCAACAGCCACCGCTAAGAAGACTTGGGTCTCACATTTACTATTGGCTGATGTCAAAAATCTCTGGCCTCGATATGGTCTCACAGACAACAGACTTTCGGCTTTACGATAAAAAAGTATTACAAGCCTTTAGGCTTGCCACCGAGCGCGAGAGAATGTTCCGCGGCATTATGGACTGGCTTGGGTTTCGTAAGGCGTACGTTGAGTTTTCTGCGGACGCGAGAAACGATGGGGATGTGGGCTACTCCTACAGAAAGCTTGTAAAACTCGCGGTTGGCAGTATCACGTCGTTTTCTTTGTGGCCACTAAGACTAACCGGCTATTTGGGTATTGTAATAACTACTATAAGCGGGTTACTGCTTGCATGGATGTTACTGAATTATCTCCTTCACTCGAGTTGGGTGTATACCCCACTTGCGATGGTGGTCGTAGCAAATACTTTTTTAATTGGAATTGTTCTGATGGCAATTGGTTTGGTTGCACTGTACGTTGGCAATATCCATACCGAGGTCATAAATCGTCCGCTGTACATTGTTCGCGAACGAATTAATCTTGATTCCTAGAACATTACCGACTCTAAAAACCTCCTTATCATATTTACATGATGATTGAAGAAGTCAAACTGCTTTTAAGGAGCGCGCTATTTAGGGGCGGCTCTGTGATGACTATTGCGGGTGTCTTAGGCGGAATCTTTGGGTACGTTTATCAGATACTCATGGGGAGAATGCTATCGCCTGGGGAGTATGCCCTTCTAAGCGCACTCATGGCGCTGTTAATGTTCAATGGCTCACCCCTTTCGGCCCTGACAATGGCAGTGGCTAGACATGTTTCCAGTCTGCAAGCCAAAGATGAGAAGCGCGAATTATGGAAGTTTTTCCTGCGGTCCAATAAAATTGTATTAGTCCTTCTGCTTATGTTAAGCCCATTTTTTTATATATTTTCCGATCTTCTAGGAAATTATCTAAAAACGCAGAGTATGCTACCAGTATATTTATTTGGATTGATTATTCCGACTGGGGCGTTATTAGCAGTTGTGATTGGGTTTCTGCAGGGTCTTAAATGCTTTGTTTTTATCGGCATCGTGGGTGTTATTGGGGTGATGCTTAAAATTGTATTCAGTGGCACTTTTGTTTTTCTTGAATACAGCGTGTCCGGGGCGGTTCTTGGGATTTTTCTCTCAAGCCTAATAGTTTTAATATGCTGTTTTTGGTTAACCGCGCTCAAAATTTATTCTCGAAACTCAGATGTTGAAGAAAAATTCTCAGTTTCATTTTCAATAAAGAGTTTTTATCCAGTGCTTTTAGCGAGTATTGCTTTTACGGCCATGACGCAACTTGATATGGTAATCGTGAATAATCTTTTTGATCCAGAAACGGCCGGGAACTATGCAGCGGCCTCTGTCCTAGGAAAGGCCATTTTATATTTGCCGGGCGGTTTAGTTTTCGCGCTTTTTCCGCTTGTTGCTGAAAATTTAGCGAGAAAAGAATCGAGTGCAAATTTACTCTTCCAGGCCGTGTTTGCCACCTCGTGTTTTTGTGGATTCGCTGCTATTTTTTATTTCTTCTTTAGCGGTTGGCTAATTCACATCCTCTATGGCGAACGTTATTCTGGTGCCGCAGAGCTGCTGCGTTGGTACGGGTTGGCTATCTTCCCGATGGCACTCGTAATGGTGGCGGAACACTTTTTAATTGCTCAGGGCAGAGTGCTATTTACGTGGCTTTTTTTTGCGATGGCCCCCTTGCAGATCCTTGCAATTCTCACTTGGCATCAAGAGGTTTGGATGCTTCTTTTTATTATTGGATCTTCCGGTGCCTTGATGGCGCTAATTGGATACAGCCTAATTTGGCGCGAATATCGTAAAGCGCTGAGTTGACTTATTCTAGGCATTTAGGAGAGAAAGTAGATGAAAATATTAGTTACGGGTGGTGCAGGGTTTGTGGGCTCTCACCTCTGTAGACGTCTGATAGCGCACGATCATGAAGTTATCTGTGTCGATAATTTTTATACTGGCTCAAAGAGAAATATTCAGGATTTAATTAATCATCCGAAGTTCGAGTTAATCCGGCACGATATTTGTTTTCCGCTTTATTTAGAGGTCGATCAGATTTATAATCTCGCCTGCCCGGCTTCCCCAGTTCACTATCAGCGTGATCCGGTCCAGACCACAAAGACCAGCGTCCACGGATCAATTAATATGCTTGGGTTGGCTAAGCGAACGCGGGCCCGAATACTTCAGGCCTCGACCAGTGAGGTCTATGGTGACCCAGAGGTGCACCCGCAGCCAGAGAGCTACTGGGGGAGAGTCAATCCGATTGGTTTGCGCGCCTGTTATGACGAAGGTAAGCGTTGCGCCGAGACCCTATTTTTTGACTATCACCATCAACATGATTTAGAGATTCGTGTGGTGAGGATTTTCAATACCTACGGGCCAAATATGGACCCAAATGACGGGCGGGTCGTGTCAAACCTCATCGTTCAGGCGCTGAAAAATGAGGCGCTGACTGTTTATGGAGACGGTAGCCAAACCCGGAGCT
>VGIH01000163.1 GCA_016867965.1 Betaproteobacteria bacterium
AAATGGTTGCCTCGGGGCTCAGGGAGAAGTCGTGATTGTGAACGATCGTTACGGTATTCGCCTAACTGATATCGTTACTCCGGCAGAGCGTTTACGCAAAATTAACCGTTGAGTCGAGCATGAACCCCTCGCTTGGAGGCATGCTTTGGTTTTCCTTCTTTTGGCTTGCCCTAGCTGCTGCTTTAATTTGGGTGGTGGCCTACATCGTCAAACGTGACGCAGCGACAAAAGCCTCAAACCCAAACGTTAAGATCTTAGCGCAACAAGCAATTGGCCCGCGCGAGCGTATTTTGGTGGTTAATGTACTTGGCCGAATTTTGGTGCTCGGACATTCACCCAATCAAATTAATTTTTTGATGGAATTAGCGCCAGAAGATTTGGCGAACTTATCACCGCAAAGTAATCCACTGGATTTCTCCATGAACCTCAAACGGTTTGTTAAAAGGAAAGTGTCGTGAGGCGTTTTGCGCTCTGGCTCTCAGTTGGTCCGTTTGCACTCCTTTTGGCTCCTGAGCTGGCATGGGCGCAATCTTTACCTTTAGTGACCACGAAAGCAGCAGGAGGCAGTACGGTCTATGCCGTTCCGGTGGAGACGGTACTAGCCCTGACGGCCCTGAGTTTTTTGCCTGCCGCATTAATCTTGCTAACGAGTTTTACTCGCATCTTGATTGTGTTTTCTCTATTGAGGCAAGCGCTGGGACTAACGACTATGCCGCCCAATATTGTGTTGATTGGACTGTCTTTCTTTTTGACACTCTTCATCATGAATCCGGTGTTTGAGAGCATTTATCAAAAAGCATATCAACCATATACCGCCGGCAAAATTAACTTTACTCAAGCGATTGATATTGGCTCGGTGCCGTTAAAAGAGTTCATGTTGAAGCAAACGCGTCGCGATGATCTCAATTTGTTTGCCAAAATGTACGGTAAGCCCATTGATAATCGTGAGGATGTGCCGATGACCGTTTTAATTCCGGCGTTTGCGATTTCAGAAATTAAAACCGGATTTTTAATTGGCTTTGTCATCTATTTACCGTTTTTAGCGATTGACTTTGCCGTAGCCAGTATTTTGACCTCGCTCGGAATGGTGATGGTTTCGCCCATGATGTTTTCACTTCCGCTGAAGTTAATTGTGTTTGCCTTAGCCGACGGTTGGACCTTGTTATCGTTATCACTTGTGCAGAGTTACTTTAATTAACCATGGAAAGCGGACAAATCATCGATCTCGTGTACCAAGCATTGCGCATGGCTGCATTCTTAGCAGGCCCCACCTTGCTAGCACTCTTGGTGGTGGGATTGGTCCTTGGTATTTTGCAAGCCGCTACCTCAATTAATGAATCAACCGTGGCCTTTGTTCCCAAATTGGTTGTCTTTGGTTTAGTTATTTTGCTAGCAGGCCCTGTAACCCTTGCCTTATTTGTTGATTACATCAAAGAATTGCTCGGTCGCATTCCTGGTTTGATTAGTTAGTTCACAGTCAATCATGATCACCATCACCGGCTTGCAAATTGAGCAATACATGTTGGTGTTGATGTTAGCTTCGGTTCGCATCTTTGGCCTTTTTCTGACGGCACCCATGTTTGCATTTCGAGCATTGCCGATGCAGTTTGGGGTTCTCTTAACTCTATTGTTGGCTTTTTATGTTTTCCCCTTTGTCGGTTCTGAAAATTTTCCAACGCCCGGGGGCAGCATTAACTTTTTCTTTGTCATGATTGAGCTCGCGATTGGAGCATTTATTGGCTTCATGATTCGTTTGGGGTTGATGGCGGTCGATGTGGCTGCGGAAGTGTTGTCATTTCAGGCGGGATTTAGTTTTGCCTCAACTTTCTTCAATGATCCAACCTTAGATACGGGATTAGTGGGCCAGTTTTTGGGGCTCGTCATGATTGCCTTGTGTTTTGCTCTTAATATTCATTTAGTGGTGCTTGATCTTGTACTCGTGAGTTTTAAAACTCTCCCTTTTGGCGTATGGCCAACCCAATGGAGTATTCAAGGGGTGATTGATGTATTGACGAGCTCGTTCATATTAGGTTTAATTTTGGCGATGCCCGTATTATTGGTCTACATTATGTTTAATATGACCCAAGCGTTTTTAGGAAGAACCAGCCCGCAAATGAATTTATTCTCGGTTGGATTTGCGATCAGTATCCCCTTGGCATTCTTGGTTTTAGTGATCGTGCTTCCTGACTTGCCTGATGTCTTAAAACGTTCGCTGCAAGAACCTTTGTATTTAATTCGCCAGGGCCTGGGAGTTAAAAATGGACCGTAAGCTAGTCTTGATGCCAATGAGTGCACTGAGCGCTTTAGTAGCTCTTTTAGCTTTGGCTATGGAAGTTCAAGCGCAGAGCCCTAGTCCAGGCCCCAGTGAACCCAAAATCATTATTCGGTCAGAGCCAATCCCCCCTCAAAATGAGGAGACTCCCGCGTCACCCAAACCGGATCCAGCGTTGGGCGAGGGTCAAGCAGGCCCCACTGATTGTGAGCAAAAATTTCCGATGCCCGCATCGCGCAAAGCATCCAACCCCTATGCGGAGGATGGGGCCATCATCTGTAATCGCTTAGAGGTTCGGGGCCAACGCATGCAGTGCGAAATTGATAAGTTAATCAACGATCGCTCGGATGTCTTTGCCATCACGGGGGCCAAAACAGAACTAGCCAACTGGGCGCGTTGCAATGAAAAGATCGCTAGGCTGTTGATTGATGGCTATTACATTCCTGGAAGTGAGATTGAGCGCCGCTTACAAATTTGCAGTGCTAACTTTTATGCTGATCCTGGCAAGGCTCCCAAATTAGGTGGCCTTTACACCCGATTTATCCGTTGGATGAATATTAACGATTACACCCCACCGCCCAGCGATGCGGCGCTAGAGGCGGCCATCAAGCAATCAACTCCGCTCAATAGCCAAGAAAACGTGGCCGGTCTCATGAAATGCGAGTGGATGTTTGCGACCAGCAAAACGCCGCAAATTGATCCTTTGCCAAGCTTGGCTCCACCACCCAGCCCAACTCCACCGCCCAGCCCAAAAACGGCTAAGCCCCCAGCCAAGAAGACCTCAAATTAGCAGTAACCACTAACTTATTTAACTGTTTTGGAATAAAAACCGTAAATACCATTATGAATAGACATCTAAATCCAGCCGCTCACACCTCCTTTAA
>VGIH01000164.1 GCA_016867965.1 Betaproteobacteria bacterium
GCAAGACACCGTGCCAAGATAATGTTTGTATGAAATCCATCTCGGTGACTGAGGTAATGAAGCAATTGGCTGTGCAGATTGCTGCGGCCGATCACGCGCGCGCGTCGTAAGGATGCCCATGTTACTTGGTCGCGCCTGGGCAGTTCCACTTCTGCCCCTTCTCCTGTGGCTCATATTGGTAGTAAGTGGGCAAGAGATTCAGCTCTTTCTGTGGATGAATCAGGCTGCGCAAATCCTACCGAACTGGGTGTGGGCATGGTTTACGTTCTTGGGTAATGGCTGGGGAGTATTTGCCCTGTGCTTTCCGCTACTCTTGATTGCCCCACGACAACTCTGCGCGACTCTTCTTGCAGGTAGCTTTGCTGCCATTATCAGCCTCATCCTAAAACCATTGATTAATTTACCCAGGCCAGCTGGTGTTCTAGCCGAGAATAGTTTTACGATTTTGGGTAACCCTCTGCTTCAACATGCGCTACCTTCTGGTCATACCCTCACGGTGTTCTCGGTAGCGAGTGCACTGTTTTTTGCCACTACACCAACGCGTCGTAATTTACTTCTAGTCTTGTTTGTAATAGCCACTCTGACTGGCATCTCACGCAGTGCTGTTGGTGCTCATTGGCCTGGGGATATTTTGGTTGGGTCTGCCTTAGGCATCTGGTGTGGCCTGATTGCCAGTCGTTTAATGGCCCATGTAAAGAATCAATACTTAACCCCAACAAGCCTCATTCCTCGGATCATTGCGGTTGCTGGAATCGTAGAGCTCTATATCTTACAAACCACGGTCTTGGATTTTCCGCATAACCAACTTTTGCAATACCTCGGTAGCGCGCTTGTTCTGATCACACTGCTGGCGTTTGTGATGCGCCAAAACAAGCCGCAATCCAATGTTTAGTTATCGCCACGCATTTCATGCGGGTAACCACGCCGATGTCTTAAAACATTCAGTACTGATTCATAGCATTCAATACCTGCAAGAAAAAGATGGGGCAGTGATGTTTGTTGATACTCATGCAGGTGCTGGTATCTATTCGCTACGCAATGGTTATGCGGCTATTAGTCAAGAATGCCAAGGAGGGATCGATCGTCTATGGAAAAGTCCGGAGTTTGATCAACCTTACTTTAGAGGGTATCGGGAGGCAATTGATCATTTCAATTCCAAAGATGCATTGAATGTGTATCCCGGCTCTCCATTTATCATGGCGCACCTCCTTCGCCCTCAGGATCGCCTACGATTATTTGAGCTCCACCCAAGCGATATTGGTGTTTTACAAACCAATCTTGCGACCTTAGGTAATCAATCGCAAATTGACGTACGCCAACACGATGGTTTTTTGTCTCTAAAGTCCTTATTACCCCCACCAAGCCGTCGGGGTTTGATCCTGATGGATCCATCGTATGAGCTCAAGTCGGATTACCGAGCGGTCGAAGCTAGCTTAAGTGAAGCTTTAGAGCGATTTGCAACTGGCACCTATCTGATTTGGTATCCCGTCTTACATCGCCCAGAATCCAAGCAACTGGTCAAGCGCTTGCGCGCTTTATCTGAGCAATTTCAACGACCGTGGCTAAGAGTCGAGCTGCGTATTGCACATTCAGTTGGTGAAAAACGACTTCAATCCAGCGGGGTATGGGTGATTAATCCAGTTTGGACCTTGGCGCCCTTTTTAGAAATAACCTTGCCAATCTTACAAAGGGTCTTAGGTGAAGATACGGGAGCAACGTTTGACTTAGAAACTAGTAGTCCAACATAACTTCATTACGCCGCAGAAAAGGAATGCTCCACGGCGGGTTATACCGCGCCAATTGCGGCTCACCTAATGGAGTCAGATTTTTAGACTTCATCCACGCCTTCAGTTCCGCTGTTTTCTCTTGCGTCTTCTCTTGCGAGTTAAACCCAGTAAAACTAATCACCGCTTTACGGTGCGCCGGGATCTCTTTGAGCTTAACCTCTGGGCTGAGTGGTGTCGGTAAGGTAGCTAAGGTGTACTGACTCGGCATCACAAAGAACATGCGCCATTGATTAGGGCCCGCTTGATTTTCCATCGTCACCGGTGCGGTCATCGCAATCTTCTCACTGGCAGGTTCCATCGTTACCGGAACGGTCATCGCGATCTTTTCATTCGACTTTACATCATTGGACGCATTTGCTTTTACTTGATTCTTACCGAAAATATATCCAGCAATTAAACGAAACCCCTTACTACCCGCTTCACTCATGTCGCCGTCCACAGTGACCTCGGCAATGATCATGGGGGCATATTGGCGTAACTCAAATGGAGCAGCACTTTCAATCACGGTGTATTTTGGTTCTTCAAGCGCCATGAGTGGGGTGGATACCAAAAAAATTAGGCTGGAGATAATTGCTTGTCGTGCACGTTTTACCATTTTCCTTCCAATACAAATCCTTTTAAACTCGCTTGAAGATTGACTTGGGCACCGACGGGTAGCGTTAATTTATCAGCCACGTGACCGAATGGTAACCCAGTAAGTATCGGGATTTTCTTCGTCAAGCGCTCTCGGACATACTTGAGCGCACTATCCAATTGATAACCACGATCGACTTCGTATAAACGGTATTGATTAAAGTGCCCAAAAATAATAGCTTGCTGACTCGCAAGCACTCCGGCCTCATGAAGCTGTAACAGCATACGTTCGATACGATATGGATGTTCATTGACGTCTTCAAGAAATAAGATCCCACCCTGAATCTGCTTTACATTCGGAAAATAGGCGGTTCCCAACAGAGTAGTGAGAATACTGAGATTGCCGCCCCACAGCATCCCCTGAATATTTTGGGAGAGATCGACTTCGCCAGCAAAGTGCTGAACATCGGGTACCGCAACACTCATGCGGCGCGACTGAATCGCAGTTTGAAAGTGGCGCCAGGTGAAGGCGCTTGGGGTCTGAGGCTCACCATACTCGTTCAGTGGTCCAAAATCATAATTCAGCATCGGTCCAGCCAAACTCATCGCGCCAGTTTTAGCAAGCAGTCCCATATGAAATCCCGTGAAATCGCTATGGCCACAAATTTGCAAACCCTGTTTTACTGAGATCGCAATCTCTTTCCAAGTAATCGTATCAAGCAAGCGGTGTAGGCCATAACCACCACGAACCGCCATGACCATGTCATTCGGATCAATTGTGGGAATTGAAT
>VGIH01000165.1 GCA_016867965.1 Betaproteobacteria bacterium
ATGGCAATCAGGTCGGAGAAGCCGTCCTTTTCTGACTTGTAGGTGTTCCAGCCAAAGTCACCATGGAGCTCATCAGCGCCTAAGCCACCGGTAAGGATGTCGCGCCCATTGCCGGCACGGATGAGGTCATTGCCCTTGCCGCCATCAAGAATGTCCCAACCTGCTTTGCCGAAAAGCTGGTTATTGCCGTTACCACCCTGAATTACGCTTCCAGAAACATAAGGATTATTAAAGTCAATTTGCTGGGCTTCCGAGCTCGAATCTGAATTATCTAATGCTTTAACTTCATTAATTCTTATGCTAAGATTCCAGCCTGGAGCGTGGATGGTGAGTTTCTTTTGACTGCCATCGCTTGCTATTGCTGAGTCTACATATGGTCCGATTAGCCTGCTATCGATTTCATCAATTGGTGCAATGTAGTAATAATCGGAGCTTGGATCAAAAATGCTTATGTCCTTTTGGCTCAATGAGTTAGCCCATGGTCCTGTCACATCAATAAATGCTGCCAACTGCCCATTGCCTGGGAATGGCATTGGTCCACAATTGGAGTCAGTCCCATTGATATTTAACATAAGCTTTCCAGCATCATCATAGGTAACATTTACATCAGTGCTCCAGTATGTTTGTGTATCTGCATAGGCGGGTATGCTTGTAAAGCTCAATTGCCTAATTCCGTCTTTTGCGGATTTGCTCCACCTCGGTACGTAGTCTCCCCAGCTAACAGGATTAAGTAAATCTTTGGAAATTAGTATTTGATCTCCATCACTCGGGTTGAAGTTTCCTATAGAGACGCAATTATAGTCATTTGACAACCCACTTTCATCAAGTTTTCCTGGTGTATTGAGAACGCCCTTGCTTGATATTAAAAAGATGTCTTTGATCCCATTTCTCCCAAATAGCGCATCCTCTTTGACGTTTTGCTGGTGATAGCTGATAGCTTGCGATGTCTCATCTGCCCTGCCACCAAATATTTGCTTTAGGGCAGCTTGGTCGTCATCCGTTAGAAAAAAAACTTCGCCCTAAGTCCCCTTTGGTATAAGTGGTATTTGTGTTAAGTGACATTATTGTGTTATCACTATTGTAAAGGGAATTCCATGGTTCATCATTGGGGTAAGACAGCCCCAGTCCAAGTGCAACAGATCTCCCTGCAAGTCTTATATCTGTTACGCCTCCGTATTGGATCTGACCATGAGCTTGATTGAGCTCAATCTTGCCCGTAGCACTGATTCTGCTGTGTTCTATTTGACTTGATAAGCGCCATTGCTCGCTAGTGATTGGTTTGCACTCAAATGTAAGCTCGGAACTTGTACCCGCAGATCGTTCAAAGCTAACATTTACGATTTTTGCAATGTACTCAAAATACCTGTCAATCCATTGATTCGTATATTTGTCTGCACCTGTAGTTGAGTAGCTTATTAAGCCGTCTGAGGCTGCTTGCTTGATATATGTTCTTTCTGTTAGATTGCCTTGAGAAAGCAAATAATCAAACGCTGGCATAGTCGTAGCTGATTACTCTTATAATAATACCACAGCGGTTGCTCTCCCTGTTTCTATTCAAAAGTTGATGTTCGCCATCCTTTAGCTCTTTCGTTAGCGTCCGGAGCGAGTTTATTGAATAGGCACCGCATCCACTGCTCCCCGACAGACCTAGAAAGCAACAAAGGTTCCAGGATGCTGGGTCCAGCCGTAGGAGTTGATGCTGTTATTCATGGCAGCTAGAGAAGAATCCCCGCTTGTCATGGAGTGGATTTGACCCAGCGAGAGGTCTCCACCTATGTAGACCGCCTCTAATGCCCCCTTTGCATAGATGCCAATCCCAGAGACCCCATAAGCGGATGCGGTTAATTGGAAGGTGAGCTCCGAGGTGGCACAACCCAAGATGCGGATTTGATCGCTTGGATCAAGACCTTCAATGATGTCGGCTTTTTCTCCATTGGGGTTATTTCCTGCTTTGCCATAAAGCCAATTTATCAAAAACTGATCGGACTTGATTGCGATCAGATCAGAGTAGCCATCCTTTTCTGACTTGTAGGTGTTCCATCCGAAGTCCCCCCAGAGCTCATCAGAGCCTGTGCCGCCAGTGATGATGTCCCGACCATTGCCACCATGGATCAAGTCGTTTCCTGCCCCACCATCAAGAATGTCCCAACCTGCTTTACCCATAATGACGTCATTGCCATTTCCGCCTTGCACGACGCTTCCGTAGGTGTCTGGGTCATTGAAATCAATCTGCTTTTTATTGATGGTGTCGCCTTTGTCTGATGCCTTTGCTGCCAGATTGATTTTGATGGACCCCGACCAAGAACTGGCGTTGATGGTGAGGGTTTTATCTGAGACCTCAACTGACAGAGCATTTGATGGGGTGCTGCTGCCTAAGCACTGGTAATTGATGAGGCGTCGTAGTTTATGTTGAGCGTTAAGCTATTTGTTGAAGAAGATGTACTCGATGTGTTTGGTGCACCAGCAAACTGGGTTGATTGAAATCTTGAATTTTGCTCGAAATATTGACCCCAGATACTCGAGGGAATGTCATTAGTTGGTGGTCCGCTTTCGTAAGTTGTTGATTGATAGTTTGCGGATCCTCGGCTGCCGTCTGAATTCCATGATGTGTAGTGTAGGATTGATAGGTTACGGTTGGAATCCCAGAAGCCCTTGCATTGTTGGCATCTATTTGAAACGTGCCCTCCATTCTATTTTGCCAAACAACTGCATAGCCAGTGGTGTACCTTGTGATTGTCGTGATATCAATCGCACTGCTCGATACATTGGCTATTAATCTAAAAGCCGCTATTGTGATATGCGGATTGACTGGTAATCGGCTTAGCCACCATTGAGAAACAGGATCCCCGAGATCAAATGTGCCTCCTCTTGCTAGGGCGGCTGGAAAGCCAGAGTAATGCGTTTGGGTCGTCATGGTGGCGAAGGAAGCAAGTGTCGTAAGGTCCTTACTTGCGCTATCTCATAAAGTTCGTAAATATTAGAGGATTGGTCGGTCTAGTGACAATTTGCGCCAAGCCGTCCCCATGCATGTGCTGCATATCCCAGTCTTCTCCCGCTGCCCATCACCAAAGCCACTCCCATAGCCACCACGCTCTCCCAGCACCACCCCTCAGCCTTCTTCGCACGCCC
>VGIH01000166.1 GCA_016867965.1 Betaproteobacteria bacterium
TGTGACGGTTCAAAAAACCATTACGATGACTCACGGTTCTTATGCAGGAGCTATGGACCCAATTCCCGATACCGCTGTACTTGAGATCATTCAAATCAAACAAGGAACGACCACTTATGTCAGCGGTACAGATTATAAATTAAAATCCGGTGATGTGGATTGGTCTTTGCCTGGAGCAGAACCGGCTCCCGGTAGTTCGTATCAGATTACCTATCGTTGCCGCAGTAAAATTACCCCGCAAAATGTAACAGAAGATGGCTTTAAAATCTCCGGTGCTGTTGACGGTACATTGGTGCTTGTGGATTATAGCTGGATGATGCCGCGCTATGATTTAATCACCATCGATGCAACAGGTGTCGTCAGACGTATTAAAGGACTTGCTCATCCATGGAGGCCATCTGTTCCCAAAGCGCCAAGCGGACAACTCGCTTTAGCGTACGTTTATCAAAATTGGCGCAGCGCTATTAAACCAAATGTTTTTAATAATGCAATTCATGCTATCCCCATGAGTGATATTGAAGCTATGCGATCAAGCATTAATGATCTTTATGATTTGATTGCTCAAGAGCGCCTGCGTAATGATGCCAATAGCCGTGAACCTGCTGCTAAAAAAGGTGTTTTTGTTGATCCATTCTTTGATGACGATATGCGCGATCAAGGCATTAACCAAACAGCTGCCATTGTTGATCGGGAACTAACTTTGCCGATTAATGCTTCTATTTCAGATAGCGGCAAAGGCACCACACCTTGGCTTTTGCCTTATATTTTAGAACCAGTTTTAGAGCAGCTTTTGCAAACAGTGGATATGCAAATCAACCCTTATCAGGCATTTGCGCCCATTCCAGCGAAAGTTGCCATTAATCTCAATGTGGATCGTTGGACTGAAGTACAAACCACATGGTCAAGCCCCATTACGCAACGGTTTAGCGTGCTTTCAAGCCCGATTACCCGTCAAGTTGTCGTTGGTGGCGGCGTTTTATCAATGGTGTCGTCCAGCACAACACAAAATGTTTCCATCGGCACTCAAATAAGTCAAATCACTGAATTGCTCTCAAGTACAAGTCGTGAAGCCGCTTTTATGCGCCAAGCAACCCAAACTTTTGAGTTAGATGGATTTGCGCCCGGCGAACAACTTCGATTGGTTTTTGATGGTATTAACGTTGAACCGGTTAGTTTATAGGAGGAATTATGCCACTTGTTGCAGATAATAGCGGAAAAATCAAAGGCAAATTTACCGTTCCAGCCAATGTGCCTGCGGGCACTAAACTGGTCCAATTCATTGGTAATCAAGGAAGTTATGGTGAAGCCACTTATACCGGACGCGGCATTATTACAACTGAAGAGCGCAGGCGTGTTACGGTCATTACCGATATCAGGCGCAATGAAACCACGGTTGTCCTTACGCGTTTTGATCCATTAGCCCAAACCTTTACCTTAAGTGAAAGTCGCCATATTGCTGGCGTTGATTTGTGGTTTAGCAATCGCGGTACTAAGCGTGTGGTCGCGCAAATTCGTGATACCAGTCTTGGTATGCCAACACAAACGGTTTTAGCTGAAGGGGATATCATGCCATCTTCAATCAACATCAATGGCACTGCTACTCGAATGACTTGGCAACCTGTGTGGCTTGAGGCTGGACATGAATATGCAATTGTTTTGTTAACTGATGATGCTGATGCGGCAGTGCGTGTTGCAGAGCTTGGCAAATACGATGCAACCCATGCCAGATGGGTGACAAGCCAGCCTTATCAAGTTGGCGTACTTCTTTCATCAAGTAATGCTAGCACCTGGACGCCCCATCAAAATCGTGATCTCACTTTTAGGTTACTTGGTGCGCGTTTTACAGAAAATACAAGAACGGTGGATTTGGGATCGGTGACAGCCACCAGTGTTTCAGATTTAATTACTCTTGCAAATGTAGAGCGTGTTGCTTCCGATACCGATGTGCAATTTACGCTAACAGAGCAAGACGGCACGGAACATAAATTATCTGATGATTTACCGATTGCCTTGCGGGCTCGCGTCACCGGCCCTTTGAGCGTTAAAGCTTTGCTTAAGGGGTCTGCGCTTAGGAGTCCTGTGCTTTATCCTGGGATTCAGATCGTTCTAGGCAACATGTCTGAAACGGCAGATTACGTCACAAGAGCTATTACAGCAGGCAGCAATAGTAAAGTAAGCATCACCTATGAAGCGCTGATGACCGGCACTGCTGATGTTAAGGTCTATATCCAAAAAGCAGACGGCACATGGCAATTGGTGGATTTAACAAATGGCAAAGCTGTGGGTGATAGCTGGGTGGAACGTACCCATATTATTTCAAGTTTCAGCGCCACTGAAACCAGAGTGAAGTTGGTCTTGAGCGGCAATATTTTGTATCGCCCTAAAGTACGCTCTTTACGTGTTGTGATTACATGATATGCCAAATGATCTGAGCCAAAGGGGCTATAAGCTGCCCCATCCAAATAACATCGCATCCCAAGATGTGGTTCGCATTCGCGAAACAATTATTGCCGTGGATGCGGACGTTTCATCACGAGAAGCTGAACATAAGAAATTAAAGGAGGCGTTTGACCGCTTCACCTTTGAAACTTTTTTGAATTTGTGGAGCAACCATGACAATAGCTAAAGAAGCTGTATATGCGCTTCATCAGCGCCTCAAAGATTTATCGATCAATGCACCGGCTGATCAATTGGCATACCTGGCCAAAGCTCTGGAATCCATTGCTGGCCATAGCACGGTTTATGACATCGTCAATATGTCTGATGAAAAATTACAGGAATTGCTGGATGCTGCCACAGCACACTTGGCCAATTTAAATACAAACAAAACCAGCGCATTATCGGCTATTGACAGCGCTAAAACGTCGTCTATTGATGCCATAAACACCAATAAAACCACATCGCTCACGGCTTTACAAACAGCAACGACCACGAATTTATCATTGCTTGATGCCAGAAAAGACACAAACATCACGGCCATCAATACAACCGGTCAAACCCAGCTCCAAGCTTTAAATACCTTGGTGAGTAATTTTTCCTCGATTAACGATGTACCTGCAAATTCCACCATCATGACTGAAGTGCGTAACCGCAACATGATTGAAACGGGAGCGCTGCCATTTATTTT
>VGIH01000167.1 GCA_016867965.1 Betaproteobacteria bacterium
GGGTCCCCGTGGAAACAGTACCAATCATCGAAGACAATCACTGTTCCTGGCTGCAGGAAATCTACAATCCAATCAAGCACTGGCACCGTCGAAGCATAAAGATCACAATCAACATATATTACAGCTGCTTTCTTAGGCAACAATTTATCTCTGAGCGCGGGTGTCAGAGATGAATCATAAAACCCCTTAACTGTTCTGATCTTTGTCGATGGAAATCCATGCTCTATAAGTCGCTTTAAAAAAAGTTGTTCAGAGTATGCGAGCTTACCTTTCTCCCAAACTTCCTGTCGGTCTATCGGAGTAATTTGCGGTAACCCCTCAAACGAGTCAAATCCAACATAGGTAAGATCGAACAGATATCGAAAATGGTCCCATGCCATGCGCATCGTATTCGCCTCGTTACAACCGAACTCAAAATAGTAGCCTGAAATCGGGCGATTAATGTGTAAAAAGCGTGCGATGCTCATAAATAAGAAACGCCTTTGATCTTGGCCGAACTGCCAATACTCCTCTCTGATCCATCTCTCTCGACGCGACATTAACCAAAGAGGGCGAATCCGGAGGATCCAGCGTAGAGCATTTAGCACTTTTTCTGGAAAGTGCTGTTTAACAAAAGCCTTCAAAATCTATCTCTCCAGTAGTGCAAAGAACAAATTTTTAGTAATTGTTTAATCAACTGATCTGCAGCTTTAAACGAAAACGCATTTTCGATTTTGAGAGGCCCCAGAAAGACATTTAATACGTGGTACTAAAGCGTCAGTTGTCCGTTATCCAGTAATGTAAAATCAGCTAGCGGTGTCCAGTAAATTCCATATTTTTTCTGCAACACGTTCAGCAGTGAAATGTGTTTGGAAAGTATGGTAACCTCGCGAGCCGATTTGCTCCTGCAGAGCTTTATTGGTAACCGCCTCGTAAATTAAGCGAGCGATGCTAATTTCGTCATGGCCAAGGAGGCAGTTGTCTTTATGACGCATTTCTGGCACCGATAACGCAGCATCAGAGTGTGCTACCACACACATTCCCAGTGACCAGGCATGAAAATACCGAGTGTGACAAACCTTAAATGGGCTCGCGTTGTTCAGGCAAAGGAATATATCGGCGTCAAGCATTTCTCGATCTATGTCATCAACGAAGCCGCGTATTTTTATCTCTTCAGAGTCAAGTAAACCTCTGAGAAATGGTTCTAGATTTCCACTTCCTAAAATATGCAATTCGTACGGTACTCCATCCATTAATGTTCTTAGGATAGGGGCGACATCACGTCCTAGAATTTCTAGGCCGTATCTGTTTGCTGTGCCATCCAACTTACCGACATTCGCAATAATTTTTGAGGGTCCGAAAACTTTCCTTCCAACTTTATCAATTCGTTTCGACAAATTGCCAAATCGATTAATCCATACATTTTGTATGTAAATAGCATTCTGATGCCCGCTTTCCCGATAATAGAGCGCGTCATTCTCGGCGACTTCGCCGACTATGTTGTAACTTTTCATAATTTTAAGGTGTACGCTTTCAAGCATCTTGATCGTCATTTCATCCAAGATACGAAGTCTTTTCGAAAGTTTGTGACGACGGTCAAAATCAAGTCGCCATTTTCGTGTCTTTGGGTCTGGATTGCCGTAATAAGCAAACTTTTTTATTGGAAAATCAGCACAAAGCGCAGTGAGCCACTCCGACCACGGTATTAGAAGGACGTCGGGCGTATAGCCTAATACTTTTTTATAAACCAAATCTGAGTGAGCAGACTCAGGGTAGAACCCCAGTCGCCAGGAGTATAAGAAACTTATCAATCTGCGCATTGACCGCCTCGCCGGCGGTAACTGTAAGAGTGTTATAACTTCAATACCGTAATGAGACAACTCGGATAATCCGTATAACTCTAAGTCCGTTGCGGGGGGATCTGACGCTCGACGAACGATCATGTAAGCAACCCTACTTTGGGGTGCCCGCGACAGCGCTCGAAGCAGTTCAAAGATAACGATATTAGCCGAACGTACTGAGTGCCCAGAATGCGGGAATGAGTTGCCTATTACAAGTAATTTTTGATTCTTAACCACTTTAAATATTTAATCTATGTTCAAAGTAAAAATCTCAACTGGACTACCCCCGATATTTAGACAGCACCAGGCCTCACGCTGAGGTACGTTCAAACTCCTCTGGGCTGACGTCACCGAGGTAGCTGTGATGACGGATTCGATTGTAGGATGCTTCGATGTAATCAAAGATATCCGCTTTGGCTTGTTCTCGGGTATTGTGACTCGTTGACGGATACGTTCTTTTTTCAGGCTGCAAAAAAACGATTCGGCACCTGCGTTATCCCAGCAATTGCCGCGCCGACTCAGACTGGGTTCAAGATTATTAGCGCTAAAAAACCGCCTCTAATCGTCTGCTGTACTGACTGCTTTGATCCAAGCGCACGACAACCTTTTAACTCAGTTTACGGCGTTATACGGCCATCAGCAACACATCCGAAACGTATTTTTTGGCGATGGTGAAGTTTCCATGGACCGGCCGACCAGTTTCCGGGCATCAAGATCCAACGCCACGGGTAAGATAACGCTAACCCTGCTAGGTGCAGGTATACTTGATGTGTCCTTGACCCAAGCTTTATCTGGCGCATCCACAGTAAATTCTTGATTCAGAGTGTTAGGCGTCAAGACGGGGCGGCCATAGACTGATCCGGGGGTCTTATGTTCCCGCTGAGCCTTGATTTTGTGTTCGTTCATGATGCGGGTAGCACGATTCTTGCCGCACCGCTCGCCAGCTTCGCGCAAGTCTGCAAATACGCGGCGTGCTCCACATACCCGGCCACTATCAGCATGCGAGTCACGGATCAGGGTCAGCAGCCGCTGGTCTTCAATCGCCCGATCCGACAACAGCTTATGCAGCCACGCATAAAAACCGGCTCTATTCACACCCAGCACCCGATACATCTTGACCGCGCCATGTTCGTGCCGATGACTGTTAATAAACCGACACTTCACTCTGGTTCCCGGGCCAAGTACCGAGCCGCATTTTTTAACATGTCACGCCTTTGCTCAACCCACGGA
>VGIH01000168.1 GCA_016867965.1 Betaproteobacteria bacterium
GGCTTCTAACGTAGTCAATTTTTCAGCTGGGACACTTGGTGCCAACTCGAGACTCATAGTGGACGAGGTCAATTTTGCTGGCGGGTTCTCTGGAGGGCAGTTAAACATTGGCACTGTCAATGTCGGAAACACAGCAGGGTTCCGTTTCGCGACGGGGAATGTAAGCGCGGGTACGATTGCCAACGTCGATATTGGGGCCATCACACTGACGCTCGCGACCGGCGGCTCAGCTCTGTTTGGGGACCTGAGCATCGTGGAAGGGACGCTCAGCGCTCTGCGAATTACTGCCGACCATAGCGCCAGCGCTACGTTTGGTGCAATTACCGCCTCGGCGATTGAGTCGATCACTTTGTCCGCGGCAAGTGGCGCGGGAATCGATTTCGGCCAGCTAGACGTGGCCGGCTCCGGCGGACGTGTAGGCTCAATGGTTATTGGTGGCTCTGATCAAGGAGATGTCAATATCAACTCGATTGTAGCGAGCGCTATAGAAGGGATATCAGTATCTGGCGCGCTTGATGTGACTATTGGTACCATCACTACCACAACGTTAGGCACAGTAAATGCCACTGGAATGACTCGCTCCGGCGCATTTACCATAGACCTATCAGGAGTCGTCAACGCAGCGGAGGTTAAGCTTGGAGATTCGATCAATAGAATTACTTCTGGATCGGGCAACGATGTAATTACATTGCTTAACGGATCGACCGGTAACGATACTGTCGTTTACGTAACCTCCGATGCAGGTTACGACCAAATAGTAGGGTTCTTTGCAGGTTCAACGGGCGCAGATCAGATTGACATAGATGTGTCTGCGTTTAGATCAGGTCTATTCGGAGGTAACCATACCGCTCTCGATGCCGCCGGACCAGATGTAGACTTAATGATTGCGTCCTCAGCGACGACTCTAGCTGCGACCGATAATCTGATAATCTTGACGACTGCATATGCCACCACAGCGGAGATGTTTGCGGATATCGCCACTGGAGCATCTAAGATTACTTTTGCGACAGCGGTGGCTGCAGACCAAGAGATGAACCTTACGGTAGTTTGGACGGATGGGACAGACAGCTACGTTTCAATCATTGCGGCATCCTCGAGGGCAGCGGCTACTATGTCAGACTTTTCAACAGGTCAAATTAGTGGTTCGGTGACAATTAGTACGCTTGCTACCCTTCAGGGGGTGAGTGCCGGAGCATTGCACTCTTCCAATTTCGATTTTATATGACATAGGAAGAAGTCAAGAGCAAAGCACAGCGCTCTTTTCAGAGAGGCCCGCCTAAAACGCGGGCCTTTTTTATATGTCAAAGTTATCGAACGAGATAAAGAAATGTCGTGACCTGATCGCTACCTCAAAGCTTTATGAGGCGGCGATTATCTGCACAGAGTTAATGTCTGACATTTCGAAGGATAAGCTGAGTTTAATGGAGCTCTCACAGGTTCAACTGCTGAATGGAGTGATTCACTATAAACAAAAGAAATACAAAGAAGCCAAAACTTTTTTTTCATTGGCTATTGCCAATGATCCGACATCGATAGCCGCAGTGTCTAATCTAGCCTGTGCATTAGAGAAACTAAACGAACTAGCATCGGCTATTGAGCTACTTAAAGGTGCTCAAGCGACAGGTTCTCCAAATGAAGTGCTGTGCTGCAATTTGGCGAATATTCTACTTAAAGCTGAACGCCGATTAGAGGCACAGGATTACTATGAGCAGGCGCTTAAGATAAATCCAAGTTTCCTGCAGGCGAGAATTAATCTTGTGTACCTATATCTGCAAAGCGACGAATACAATCTAGCTATCCAGACAAGCAGACCCGCAGAAAATATACAAAACCTCACTTTTCTTGGAAACCTTTACTTGGCGCATAAACTAAGCGGAGACCGGGATTCAGCGAAAAAAATTCTCTATCGCATTAATAAGATCCCCCCAAGAAACGAAAATGAATTAAAAATCATGGGATTTGTAAAAAACGAACTTGGAAAATCAGATGAAATACCGGAAAAAATAGGCAACTTATACATACCGAACACAAAGACAATAGTCGATTTTTCGCGAACTACAGCTGCCAAAACTTTTCTAAATTCAGTACGCTTCCCCGCCGTCCTTAATAGAAGCACTTCAACATCAAGTTTAGTGCCGATAATATTAACAGCTGCAACTCAAGACTATATTGATGCTCACTTTCCAGAACTGTATAAATCCTGGAAACAGACCAACAGCGACCTCCTGTTCCATCTTCACATTTATAAAAATAACGATGAATCGCAAGTGTCCATTATCAAAGAATATAACAATAACAACTTCTCGATAAGTTACGAAATCTACAAGCCAGAAAATAAGTCAGGATATACCATGCGACGCTTCTTTACGGTGGCGCAGCTAATAAATAAATACAAGACCCCTGTTGTGTTAATCGATATCGATCAGATTTTCCAGCGACCCCTCCGGTCATTATTTTTTTCTGAATCTGTAAAAGCTGATATTGCAATACAACGGCGAAAGAAAGAAATATTTATTAACCAAGTTTACAACGCGAGCCTGTCCGTTTTCTACAACACAAGCAATTCACATTGGTATTTGAACTATCTGACAAATTACTTCTCTTACCTTGAGCTAAGTAAAAAAAGCTCCTGGTTTGCGGACCAAATAGCCATTTTACAAGCAGTCAATGCCGCAAAAACACTTAAACCCAATCTTAGTATTTTTGAGATACCGGAAAATGTTACCTCACACTCGAAAAATGATACCGATAATGCGTATCTGAGACATTTTAAAGGACAGAAAATTTATGAGTAATACCGTCACTTTAAAAAAAATAGCAGAAGAAATTGATTTACTGCTGAGTCAAAACAACAAAGATAAAGCTTTGGAGAAAATAGACTACCTTACGGAGAAGAATCTCTCAGCTGGCCTTGCTTATAAAGGGGTGTTTGCGTATAAAAACAATGACTATGATGCAGCTGAAACGTATCTGCTTCAAAGTTATGCAGCGAATCCGAATCAACTA
>VGIH01000169.1 GCA_016867965.1 Betaproteobacteria bacterium
TCACCACTCCTGCTCCCAGGTAAGAGCTTGGAATTGATTAGGGAGTTGCGAACAGATCAATATGGGATTCGAACGGTAGTTGGTATTGGTAAGGCAAAGATCAAATTAGAGATCATTAGCGAGGGGCGTATTCTGTTTGATGTGCCAGAACCTAAAGATTTTATTAATGGTATTCCTAGCCTTACTCGCCTGGATGCAATCGCAAGCAAGTTACTCGTTAACTCCGATCGATATGGGGATGACAGTGTCTATAGTCGTGATTTAATTGATTTGGCAATGATGAAGCCCACTTCTAAAGAGCTTCATCTGGCAATCGAAAAGGCAAAAAAAGCCTATGGTGAGAGTATTCAACGCGATTTAATCAAGTCGATTGATTATTTATTTCGGCGAGAGCAGCGTTTGGAAAAATGTGCGAACTACTTAAAGATGGACTTGCCCGTATCGGTGATCTATCAAAACATTCAAAAGCTAAAACAATATGTATCTACATCTTAACGACTGTTGAGATAAGACTCAAAGTCATTCTTAAGTTCAGGATGTTTGAGTGCAAATTCAATCGTTGCCTTAAGGTAGCCCAACTTACTGCCGCAGTCATAACGTACACCCTCATATTCATAAGCTAATACAGGCCCATCCTTTAGGAGAGTTTGTATGGCATCAGTGAGTTGGTATTCGCCACCGGAACCAGGTTTGAGATTACGAATATGGCCAAAGATCGAGGACGAAAGGATATAACGACCCACCACCCCAAGATTGGATGGAGCATCCTTCGCGGCGGGCTTTTCAATAATTCCGGTGACGGCATGGATTCCTGTACCTTGGGCTTTGGCTGCCACAACCCCGTAGGACTTGGTTTGCTCTGGCTGAATTTTCTCAACGGCTAAGACCGATGCATCATATTTGGCATGCAGATCAACCATTTGTTTGAGTACTGGAGTTTTGCCATCTAACAAATCATCGGCCAAGATAATGGCAAACGGTTCGTCACGCACTAATTTCTCGGCACATAAAACCGCATGTCCTAGACCCAAAGGTTCGGCTTGGCGGACATAGACGCAATCCACATGGCTGGGTTTGATATTGCGCACAATCTCTAGAAGACTTTGCTTATTCTTCGCCTCAAGTTCTGCCTCAAGTTCATAGGCCTTATCAAAATGATCTTCGATGGCACGTTTACTGCGACCGGTCACAAAAATCATTTCCGTAATGCCAGCAGCAATGGCTTCTTCCACCGCATACTGAATTAATGGCTTATCCACCACGTTGAGCATTTCTTTAGGAGAAGCTTTGGTAGCTGGTAAAAAGCGAGTCCCCAGGCCGGCAACAGGAAAGACTGCTTTGGTAATCGGTTTGGTCAACATATTTGTAATTATGCCCTTATTAGAAGTAATTCCTGGGGTTTTTAGTAAGTAATAAGCAAAGCATAAATAGTGAATTAATTACATTTGACATATTGTAATTAATGCCATTACAATGTAATAAGTTGCATTACAATTGATAAATGATTATCCAATTTAAACATCGTGGTTTGCAATTATTTTTTACAAAAGGCAGTTATAAGGGAATTCCCGTGCAGTTTGCATCTCGGATAGAGCGGATTCTCGATCGACTAGATTCGTCGATGAGCCCTAATGATATGAATTTGCCAGGATATCGATTTCATGAGTTAAAGGGAAAGCGAAAAGGGGTCTATGCTGTCTCGGTTTCTGGTAACTGGAGAATCAGTTTTGAGTTTAAGGACTCCGATGTAGTTAATGTTAATTTGGAGGACTATCACTAATGAAGAATATTAAAAATAGTATGCGCAATCCTTCACGCAGACCAACGCATCCCGGCGCAATTCTACGTGAGGATATTTTTCCTTCACTCGGAATCAGTCAAGCCGCCCTTGCGGAGTATTTAGGAGTCAGCCGATTAACGGTGTCTGAAATCTTGCTTGAAAAACGTGCTGTAAGTGCGGAAATGGCTATGCGCATCTCGAAGGCAATTGGTGGATCTCCGGAGAGTTGGTTGCAGATGCAATCTGCCGTTGATCTGTGGGATGTTGCGCAACGATTTAAGCAAGACCCGGCGAAGTTACCTAAACCAATCCCAAGTTTAGCCATCGCGTGATTGACTAAACCTACTTGCTAAGCTTCTTGAGCTGTTCACTTAGCTTCGCATGGCTTACTTCAAAATCCGTTAGCCGTTTTTTCTCCTGCTCGAGGACTGCGGCAGGAGCACGAGCAACAAAGGATTCATTGCTTAGTTTGCTCTGGCATTTGGCGATCTCGTTGGCAAGACGCGTAATTTCTTTGGTAAGCCGCGCTTGCTCTGCTTTGGGATCAACCTCAATCTTCAGCAATAACTTATTGCGACCCACGAGAGCAATCGGCGCCCCAGGCGCATCTTTTTCCAAAGTGGATTCATCGGTCACGATTTTCACTTCGGAGAGCTTTGCTAGTGCACTTAAGTAAGGAGCTGTTTTGGTTAAAAACGCTTTATCGCCATAAATCCATAAAGGTACCTTCTGAGCAGGCGAGATTTGCATTTCTCCGCGTAGGTTGCGGCACGCATCAATAATGGCTTTGACCTCACCCACCCATGCCTCGCTGGCCAGATCAATCTTATCGCTTTGCGAAACGGGATAGGGTTGCAGTGCAATCGATTGCGATGGTTGATTGGCAAGCACTTTACCACTCTTGGGACCAATGGTTTGCCACAATTCCTCGGTGATGAATGGAATGATGGGGTGAGCCAGGCGCAAAATGGTCTCGAGAACACGCAAGAGTGTTCTACGGGTTGCCAGTTGCTGAGCAGGAGTGCCATGTTGTAACTGAACTTTGGCAAGCTCTAAATACCAATCGCAGTACTCATCCCACACAAATTGATAAATGGCGAGTGTAATATTGTCAAAGCGGTAGTCAGCAAAGCCTTTAGCAACATCGGCCTCGGTGCGCTGCAGTTGCGAGACGATCCAGCGATCCGCTTGCGAGAAAT
>VGIH01000170.1 GCA_016867965.1 Betaproteobacteria bacterium
ACCGATCAATGTTTACTGAATCAACGAGTTCTGGTGAATTCATGCCAATTTATATAGCAAATAAGATCATTCACGTTGTTAGATCAGTGTTTCCCTAGGCCTTGCTTCGTTTGATTAGAAAAGAAAACCCAAGACGACTACGTAGGAATACTTGAATTTTGTGAGCGAAGATAAACCTTCCTCTAGTAACGCCAGCCCTATACGACAATATCCCGATGTACATCAACACGTTGACATGAATCAGACGTTTCTTCGATGATAAGGGCCATGGCGCCTAGAACGAGAAGTGTGCTGATCCGATTATCGCTTGGGCTTGTCCTTGCGGCCAGCTTCATTGCACATGCCATGCATTGGATAGAACTGCCGTTAATCAATCGCCTCGAAAACATAGGCTACGACGCCTTAGTTCTTATGCGGGCCGATGGTTCAGCGCCGAGCGAAAAAGTGGTGATTCTTGATATCGATGAAAAAAGTCTGGCTGCTCCAGAACTCGGGCGCTGGCCTTGGAGCCGGGACAAGATGTCAGAGCTCGTTGAGGGCGTATTTGAGCACTATCAGGCGGCTGTACTCGCTTTTGACGTTGTTTTTCCTGAGCCCGATAAGAGTTCGGGGCTCGATTCCATGAACCAACTGGCAGAGGGTGTGCTTAAGGATAATGTCGCATTCATTGAAGCACTTAAGAAGTTAAGCCCCGAGCTCGATTTTGATGGTCGCTTTGAAGAGACGATTGCGGCAAGGCCGATCGTTTTGGGCTATTACTTCAGTGAAGATTCGCGTGCGGGCAAAATCGGAGGCTTGCCCGCGTCGGTTCTTCTGGCTGAGGACATGAAGGACTTTCAAACCGCATTCCCGGCCTGGCGAGGCTACGGTGGCAATTTGGATCGCTTTGCAGCAGCAGCGCTGGTTGGCGGGCACTTTAACCCGGTTGTTGATATCGACGGCCTTGTGAGAAGGGTGCCAACCTTGGTGGCCTATGAAGACGAGTACTACGAGTCTCTCGCACTTGCAGCAGCGCGCATGTATTGGTCAATCACTGACAATCCACAAGGGGGGGCTCTTCGCTTGCAACCCATCGAACCTTTGGGTCCAACCAAGGAATCGGGCGGTTTGCTGGAATTCTTAAGAGTGGGTACGCGTGTGCTTCCTATCGACCCAGCCTCCAATATCCTGGTCCCATTTCGCGAGTTTGGTCAGTCCTTTTCTTATGTTTCGATGATTGACGTACTCCAGCGTAAGGTTCCCATTGAGCAATTGCGTGGCAAAGTACTTCTTGTCGGAACGACAGCCCCGGGTTTGGTCGATTTACGTGCCACGCCACTCAGTGGTATCTACCCGGGTGTTGAGATTCACGCCAATGTACTGGCTTCGCTGATCGAACCCGATAGGCAGCCCTTGATGCATCGGCCATCATGGGTGATGGCCCTTGAACTGCTAGCAACATCTCTTGGTGCTTTGGTCCTTGCCATACTGCTCCCATGGCTTGCTCCGGGTGTCTCGACCATCGTTTTTGTGTTGGTCGCAAGCGCAGCCGCAGCTGGCCAGTATTGGTTGTGGCATCAAGGACTGGTTTTTCATGGCGCAACGCTTTTTGCCGCTGCGGTGATGATTTATTCATGGAATATGGCCTACGGATTTTTCGTTGAAGCGCAAGCCAAGCGACAGTTCACGGATCTTTTCGGTCAGTATGTTCCGCCAGAGCTCGTAGAAAAAATGGCTGAAAATCCAGAGCGTTATGATATGAGTGGGCAACGCAAGGAATTGACTGTTTTATTTTCTGATGTGCGCGGTTTTACCTCGATTTCCGAAAAGCTTAGCCCAAGTGAGTTAGCAGCTTATATCAATGAGTATTTAACGGAGATGAGTCTTGTCATCCGGCAAGAAGGCGGTACGCTCGATAAATATATTGGTGATGCGATTATGGCCTTCTGGGGTGCACCAGTTGATGAACCTCGTCATGCGCAAAATGGGATCAAGGCAGCTTTGCGGATGCGTGACCAGATCAAAGTACTGGGTGGTCGTTTTCGTGAAAGGAACTGGCCAGAGCTTGCAATCGGTGTTGGGCTAAGTACCGGGGATATGACGGTTGGCGATATGGGCTCGAAAGTGCGCAAGGCCTACACCGTCATGGGCGATGCGGTCAACCTAGGTTCCAGGCTTGAAGGTCTCACAAAACAATATGGCGCATATTGCCTGGTTCCCCTGGCAACGAAAGAGGCATGTCCTGATCTAGTCTTCCGTGAGATGGACAGCGTGCGCGTTAAGGGCAAAGCTGAGCCTGTGAAAATTTTCGAGCCCGTGTGCTTTGTCAGTGATGCTAATGATATTGTCTATCAAGAATTAGCGAGATGGCACGAAGCGATCGCTCTCATGCGTCAGCAGCAATGGGATCAGGCACTTGAGGTATTGGCTGCGTTGGTATCGATGTATGGTGAGGAGTATCGCGTTCAAATCCTTCGAGAGAAGATTGTTGGCTTGAAGCATCATCCCCCTGGGGCAAATTGGGATGGTGTTACAAATTTCGAGACTAAATGATTAATCAATGAGCTTTGGCTAAAGCTTTTTCTGGTGGGGTTCCGATGATTGACCAAAGGCGCACATTTCTCGTTCTAGCAACGACTTCGGTTGTCGTGCCTTGGCTTGTGATCGTACCAAATGCCAGAGCGAACGTGGTTGCAGGATCGATTGCTCGAGTGTCTGGTGCGGCGGTCGTGAAGTCAAAGGATGGCAAAAGTCGCGAGGCAATGACCAAAGATGCGGTTCATGTGGCCGAATCGATTGTGACTGAGGCAGACGGCCAGGTGCTCGTGCGCATGAACGATAAATCGAGCTTATTGGTGCGACCCAAAAGTACGATTGTTATCGAAGATTTTCAGTTTGAGAACAAACCTGATGACCGA
>VGIH01000171.1 GCA_016867965.1 Betaproteobacteria bacterium
GGTGGGCTGGAAGATGCCCCCGAAGGTTTTGATTGCCGAGGAGAGTTACTCGGGGTCCGAGAGCCTGTGGTCGCCACAGAAAACGAGGCTGGACTTCCAGACGGCGTATCTTATTAAGAACCGGCCTTTAGATCTGATGAACCTGCCGTTTGACCCCGCTGAGGCGGCAGCGAGAGTCTGTGGGAAGCGGCAGACGGGCAAGTAGGCTTGGCACGCTTATGCGCTATCAGAGTCAAGACCGACGGTTCTCTGACAACCACGTACACGAAACCCTAACAATTAGGTCAGAGTAAACCGGTAGGTCTTTTATGGGTCAGAATGACCTCTGCGGTGTTGCTTCGTGGCGCTATGTGCCTTGAGCGTTAACATAGCCCGAGAAACAAAAAACAAGTCTGGAAGATGCTAAAAGATGAAAAAATTATACAAAGTAGTTGATCTCTTTTGCGGTGCAGGCGGGCTCTCTCTTGGGTTTCACCTCTCTGGTCAATTTCGAATCGCTGGAGCAATCGATAATTGGCGACCCGCCTGCGATACTTTCGTGCATAACCATCCCGAAACCCCAGATTATTCGATAATCTGCTCTGACATACAGCAGGATCAAAAATCAGGAAAATTCGACGAGTATTGCAAAATATGGTCATCGAATGGTGATATCGATGTAGTGGTCGGTGGGCCACCCTGTCAGGGAATGTCGCTTGCTGGGAAAAGACTTGCTGACGACCCAAGAAATAGACTCTTTGAAACCTTTGTCGCCGCAGTACAACGTTTACAACCAAAGGTGATTGTTATGGAAAACGTCCCTGGACTTTTATCCATAGGCGGTGGTCAGCTCAACGCAGCGATTATTCAAAGATTTGCGGATGTTGGTTACAACCATATTTCGGAACATCCCCCACTGATTCTGAAAGCTGAAACTTACGGTGTTCCGCAGATTCGTAGACGGCTTTTTTACGTGGCTTTCCGTGAAGATTACTATCACGCAGACTTCGCTTGGCCCCCTCCCGCAACCCACAGAGAATGGCGTCCGGCAGTTGTCGGCTTAGAGACTAATACCCTAACTCTATTTGACGAACCACTCGACAATCTCCGGCCAACGGTAACGGTCGCAGATGCGATCTCCGACTTGCCGGTTATTCCGGCCGGTGGAGGTGAGGAGGAGATGGAATATCCGAGAGTAAATTTAACGACTCTCACTGAGTTTCAAAGATATTCACGCGATCAGAGTCTTTGCTTTGATGCACAAAGAGAAGCGTTCGTTTATAACCATGTTGCACCTAACAACAGCCCTTCGCTCATTGAAATGATCGAAAGAGCGAAGCCCGGCGAGAGCGTTGATCCAAATTACTCAGACTCCAAAAAATGGGCGCCGGACCGTCCGGGCTATACCGTAAAGGCACTCGGTGCGGGTGGTGGAAGCACAAATAGAAGGGCGTTTCATTACAACCCCAAAACGCCGCGAGGATCAACGGTCAGAGAAAATGCGCGTATTCAGTCGTTTCCCGACTGGTACAAATTTCTTGGCCCCAAAACGCATCAGATGACACAGGTTGGAAATGCTGTTCCTCCGCTTCTTGCGTACCGTATCGCACTACAAATTCAAAGAGCTCTGAATAATGACGGCTGAAATATCGCTTCTACATAAATCTGGTTCATTATTTGTCGATGCAATTAAATCGGAACTTGTTCAGGCTGAAAGCTTTGACTGGGCAGTAGCCTTCGCGTCCTATCGTGCATATTTGAGCTTAGAAAGTAACTTTCGCAACTTCTTCAGACAAGCGAATCGCTCAAGAGTTGTTTTTGATATTACGCAAGGTCTGACAGATCCTGAATTAATCGAGGAACTTGCGACGATGCCTGGAAGCAGCCAATGCAAAATCTATTTTAAAAAGAATGCGCAACATGGATTTATGCATCATAAGTTTTATTTTTTTAAAAGTAATTTAACCGCTGCCCTAATCGTAGGTTCTAATAACTTTACGCTTAACTCGTTTGAAAACAATGAGGAATCATCAGTTTTTGTTCGTTGCGATCTGGAAAGCCAGATATGCAAAGATGCGGATCGATTATTCACCACACTTTGGAATAGCGATTGCGTGATATCGCCCCTAGATTCGCAGAGCGTTTTAGACGCATATCGGGACTTCTATAGTTTTTTCCGAAAGCGTGAATTCAAGACGGAGAAAAATAAACTGCTTGCGGAGAAGGAATTAAGCAGTTTGTTTGATGTTGCCGTGCTCGATCAGTCAAAGACTGAGCGAAAATTGGCCTATTTTGCAGGTCTAATTGTTGGGTCGTTACCTTCCATGAACTTAGAATCGATTTCAAATGGCGATTTAAAGTTAACATTCAAGCACGCAGTATCTAATAAGAATACCGCAGATGAGAATTTTATCGCTGCCCGTGTGGATGGCGAGCTACTTGGGGATGTGCGGATTCTCCAGAGAGATGCAGTGCAGAAGCAAGTTTATCTTATTGCCGAATCACTAACACCGCTAATATCTGTTGGAACAAATGAAAACCAACTTCAGGTTGAAGACAAGAGCAAGAAGCAAGCAGTTTTCAATATAAGTATACAACTGCAAAAAACGTCGATTTTGTATAAGGACTTAGCTCGTTTTGTTTGGAGAGATTTAAAGAGGGATGGTAATTTGCATCCGGCTATTCCAGGGTTTGTTAAAGAATCAGCTGATATTTCTGTAAAACGCGATTTCATAAGAGGTTATTTTGATTGCCGCGGACGAATATCCCAGGCGGATAGGCAGCCTAAAGGACCGTTGCGTATTGCATTCCAGATCAGCACAAATGCCGATGACTTCGGCCGTGATCTAGAAGAACTAATGCATAATACCTTC
>VGIH01000172.1 GCA_016867965.1 Betaproteobacteria bacterium
ACAGAACCCAATTACGGTTCCGATGCCGGTGGCATGATCACGCGTGCCAAGAAAGTTCCCGGAGGATTCTCGCTTACAGGCTCCAAGATGTGGATCTCCAACTCCCCCATTGCGGATGTGTTTGTGGTCTGGGCCAAGAACGATGAGGATCAGATTCGGGGCTTCATCCTTGAAAAAGGCATGAAGGGCTTGAGTGCTCCGAAGATTACAGGTAAGCAAGGTTTGCGTGCCTCAATCACGGGAGAGATCGTGATGGATGAAGTGTTCGTACCAGCCGAAAATGAGTTCCCAGAAATTACGGGTCTTAAGGGTCCCTTTACCTGCCTGAACTCAGCGCGTTATGGTATCTCGTGGGGCGTACTCGGTGCCGCTGAGTTTTGTTGGCACGCAGCTCGCCAATACACCTTGGATCGTAAACAGTTTGGCAGGCCTTTAGCATCCAATCAACTCGTCCAGAAAAAATTAGCCGATATGCAAACCGAGATTACCTTAGCACTGCAAGGCGTTCTCCGATTGGGGCGGATGAAGGATGAGGGAACCGCCGCTCCAGAAATTACCTCCATCATGAAACGCAACTCCTGTGGCAAATCGCTTGATATTGCACGCATGGCACGCGATATGTTGGGTGGCAATGGCATCTCGGATGAGTATGGCGTGATCCGCCACATGCTCAATCTTGAGGTGGTTAATACCTACGAAGGCACCCACGATATTCATGCCCTCATTTTGGGTCGAGCCCAAACCGGTATCCAAGCGTTTAGTTAGATTGCAGAAGTTGCTGCGCTAAGTCAAGATAACTCGTTTGCTCTGCGCTTCGTACCATCAGAGACCTAGCATTTTGGTATTGGCCAAAGTTACGGGCAATTGAATCTTGATACGCTGGGTCGTAATGCTTGATTAGTAATTCTTCAACCAATGCTGGATAGCGTCTCTCTGTAGCCAGTTGCTGCCATTTTGTAATTTGTTCCTTGCCGTAGCGTTGCGTCAATAGACTAAGCAAATGCTGTAGTTCATCGTGATTACTTAAAAGATGCACGTACTCTTGCATCAATACATCAACCCGGACTGAGCGATCGGCCTTGATTTCAAAGCAATCCCCCTGCCGAATTTGATCCATCAGTGCATCGGGAATATGCAGACAACCCACCTTTTTACTCTCGGATTCCACATAAATCGTTTGGTCAAAATTGAATAGCCGAAACGCATTCCACAAGCGACTCTCAAACATTTTTTGACTGGGTTGTGCCTGATTAGGCAAGCCTCCAAGGACTGAACCGCGATGCGCCGCGAGGTCTTCAAGATCCAGCACCTGAGTTTGTCCATGCAATGCTTGTAATAATCGAGTCTTACCACTGCCTGTCATGCCACAAATGACGGTGAACTTTGCTAAAGGCGCCCATCGCTCCAGATCAGCAATCACTTGGCGCCGATACCCTTGATACCCGCCTTGCAGCTGCTGGGCCTTCCAACCGATACGTTGCAGAATGTGGGCAAAGGCGCCGCTGCGCTCACCGCCTCGCCAACAATAAATCAAGGGCCGCCACTCCCGCGGCTGGTGAATAAATTGTTTTTGCAAATGGTTAGCAATATTTTTTGCAACCAGCGCCGCGCCTAATTTCTTTGCTGCAAAAGGAGATTCTTGCTTGTAGAGCGTGCCAACCATGGCACGTTCCTCGTTGTTCAAAACAGGGCAATTGATGGCCCCTGGAATATGATCAAGTGCGTATTCAGCAGGCGAGCGAGCATCGATGATGCAGTCAAACCGATCCAAATCCTGACCCAATAACTCGGGCGAGAGCAATGCTGAACTCAACGCAGTCCTAAATTTTGCTTAATGGGTTCTGGCCATGGCGCAGGACGATTGGTCTTGAGGTTGACCCAAACCAAGGTTGCGCCACCAGCTGCACACAGCTCCTCGGGGTTGTCAGCATGCGACATGAGGTTATACGTATCCACACTGGTTCGCCCCACTTTACCAATATAGGTGCGAACCAGAATATCGGCTGGATAGCTAACTTGGGTATAGAAATTACAAAACGCGTTCGCAATTAAAGCGCCACCCTCATCGTGATGGGCACCAAATCCAAAGGATTCGATCCAATGAATACGGCCTTGCTCCATATACCGAAAGTAAAGCGTGTTGTTGACATGACCAAATGCATCCATATCACCCCAACGCAATGGGATGATGGTTTCATGAACAAATGTCTTATCAGCAGGAATTTCAATGCGCATAACTGAATAATTCTATATAACAAATCAAGGCGCTAGTTTACTCTTCGCTTACGATTCCATCCGTATTTGAGCTCGCAGATCACTATAGAACTGGGGCCTGGCATCCTGCGGCACGAAGATCCCAATGGGCATTTCCCGATCACTCTCCTCCACCCGAATTAAGCGCTTACCACTCTCTTCTAGTGTGAGTGTCAACCAACGCGTGTTAAAGACATGGCGTTCGATCTTGCCGCCAATATTCTTTTCAATCTGCAGTGCGGTACCATCGATTGCAATCGATTCATAATCGAGAGCATGGCGAGCATAGACAATGAGAGCAATACCTAGGACAGTTAATTCAATCACGGTGAAGATCAAAATCATCCAAACGCCATGGAGCAAGAAGTAGGTGGCTATAAACGATGAAAACAGAAACATCGATAAATAGAAATAACCAACCTGACGCGGCGTAAACGAACAATTTCGTTTCGTATGCCACGTACGCATGACGATTATTTTGCTAAGAGAGTGTTAGCGTATCGATCCATGGATCGGGCCAAATCCAGATCAAGCTTTGTGAGTCCACCAGCGTCATGGGTCGAGAGCGTGACCT
>VGIH01000173.1 GCA_016867965.1 Betaproteobacteria bacterium
TAGTTCTCATGCTGTCTAGAACCAGATATGAGCCTATTCGAGGAGTGCAATGGTGATAAAGCCGACAACAACAACACGAAAACCTATTTGCTTTGCCTCGATTTTTTCGTTCTTGGTTGCCTGCTGGTAAGAAATATGTGCACTTAAGGCCTCTTTATGCAAAATTTCCGATAAATTCGGGAGCTTATCGTATATCGCAGTGTTGTCGACGATGCGTGTATTTTCCACTACCGCTTGAGATTCGATGATTTCGAACGCTAGAGATTTATCGTCATTTGTCCCCTCGTCCATCCTGGGATCCAACAAAATAGCCGCTAGTTCAGCATTGGTATCTTTGGACAGCATCAACTGCTGTAAGACCGCAATCAAAAATTTCTGTCGGACACCTTCGTGGGCATCCCATATAAAGGGATCAACACCATCTGACGCCAAAACATAATAATCGACGTTTTTGTAAAGCTTAAAGCGCAGATAAGACTTCCAGTCGTCGAGCGTAAAGAAAAAAGTTTCGTTTGAATATTCACCATTCTGCGGGTTTGATCGCTCAAACCTTGTTGTCTTGTCTTTTGTTAAAGCTACAGTAATACCACCATCTCCGAGATGTGCCGTATAACAATTCCTTTCAACCCTCAGCACTAATGCAAGCGTGGCATGAAAATCAGATAGATCACCAGCTTTTGATAATTCGTCCCGCAAACTCGCTATCGTGCTTATTACCCGCTCTTGAAAGCTGTCTGCTGTAAAATTGCTCTCTAATGGAACGGTCAAAAAGTGTCGCGTTAGAGCATTAACTAATGATTTTGATCCTTCTTCTGCTCTAGAGGCGCTTCCTGCTCCGTCTGAGATAACAGTGATACAGCATGTTCCTTTGTTAAAGTGCCTTTGTAATGAGTAATCCTGGCAAGGGGCGCCAGACTGTTCATGTGAGCTTCCTCGAACCGAGCTAAAGCCAGAACTGAGAACTAAGCTTTGATGCTGGTCCACGGATCCGAGCTGGGGAGTTGTAGTGACTCCCCTGGGCGAGATCTGGTAACTGCAGAAAGACTTGCGGATAGCCACTGAAAGAGCTCAGAGAACTTAAGGCTGCCAAGCTCTCTAACCGGCACTGTGGTTATCTCCTGCAACTTTGAAATATTCGCACCTGCCACAGCGATTGGCCATATCTGGGCCTGCTTTCCCTGCTCGGCCTCCCTGCACCTGCGGACCGCCTCGGACCACACATGTGACGGGTCAGTCGCTTCACCATCCGTGACAACCATCATCCAAGGGCGCGTATAGCTAATACCGTGTTTTCGCAGAACCTCTTTGAGCTGGGCTATCGAATTAAGAGCTAAAAGAAGCCCCTCTCCCAACGGCGTTGCGCCGGCAGCATTTAGAGGCAGAGGAACGAATTCTCTCGCATCTGTCCAATTCATTAGTAATTCGGCACCCGATGAGGGGCCACCAACGCAAGTGATTGCTATCTGTACTCTGCTTCGGGCAACAGTATCCGATTGCAGCTCGTTTCTTAGGGTCTCTAACCCTCGGTTTAGCTGCTCAATTCGAGTACCTCCATGCCCAGGCTCATTCATTGAGCCGGATGCATCTAGAACCAGCATACACGGCGTGCGCTGTTGAGTCGTAATAGAAAAGTCGATGCTCATTTATCTCTCGAAACAATAGTTGAGCACATGAAGTCGTGAAGAGTTTGTTTCTTCTCCGTAAAGATCATCATTAGAAAGCCCAAACCAAGGGGTATAGAGCTAAGAATTTTTCCGAAGAATCGGCCTACCGCCCTCCAAAATGAAATTTTATTTCCCGCAGTGTCTAAAACCCTTAAGCCAAGTAGCCTCTTGCCCGGCGTGGCTGCCCATGGTCCTGAGAGAAAAACTCCTTCGTAGACTGCTTGAACAAGCAACCCTGCAAACTGTGCTTGTGCTATCGCAAGCGCTTCGACAGTTCCTGAAAACGCCGAGAAAAAACCAACAAAAAAAACTATTATTACGAACGGTACAACAAGGATCAGCCAATCAATCAGATAGGCTCCGGCACGCTTCCAAAATCCTGCAAGAAGCCCCCCTTCGATCAAGGGTAACGCCGCCGCGCCGACCCCAGATGGATGCGGTGAGCCGGTTGCAGCTGGTGAATCGAACGAGGAGCCGGTCGTCAATCCATGAAATCCAAACCCACATGAGGGGCATTTCATGTACGAATTCGGAACTTCAATCCCACATTTTCCGCACTTCATAAAGGACCTCGTACTCAGCCCGCAGCACATCTGATTGTCTCTTCACCGAGACTCCACGAGTCTTAATAGATTAGAGCTTCGCACACAGAAAGATTCATTATCTAGATCAACTCACCCTTAGATCTGCTCACCCCTATTCGGCAAATTTCTACCGAAACAGCGGGATCCATAACCAACCAAAAGCGAAACCCACATAATAGAAAAACCCCGAGTTTGGCCTTCCAATGATCTGGACATCGTTAAAGAATTCTATTCCAACAAAAGAAAGTATCCAGGAAATCACGTTAACTGTTATTGTCAAGGTGGCAATCATTCCATGCCATAGTCCGCTAAAAAACCCATACGGGTTTTGGATAGATTCACTGGTGTAGTGCGCTGCACATCCGCTCAATGCGACGGCGACGCAAAGACCGATAACAGATTTAGAGTGCGATCCAAGCACAAATAACCTCCCTAGATGTTCTATTCTAGCGAAAAGCTCAGGTATTGGAGTCAGAAAAGTATTGATTTTAGAAGGCTTGGCCCGGTCTTACTGTTGAGGTTTGTTTTGCTGGGGTAGCTTTACC
>VGIH01000174.1 GCA_016867965.1 Betaproteobacteria bacterium
ATATATTTATAAATTTTTCGCAGTAATGGTCATAGAGCAAGAAATATTATTTGAGATTCGTTCACGCGAGGTATCGTCCATTTCGCTTAAAGAGAAGGATGCGCGATAAAAATATTGCTCACGCACCTCAGAAAACTGGATGATTCCTACCGCAGATGAAACAGTTTTGTCAAGCTCCACCCGAATACATTTTTTATCATCTCCAAATTCAAGAATACCCTCTGTTAAGCCGATACATTGATTAGCAGACACCAAGAAAGAAACTGAACGCCCATGATTTATTTCCTTGTTATCTATTTCAAATTTCTCAAGCGCCATACCTCCGTTATGCGTGCAAAATCTGAGGCGATTTTTGTCGAAGCAATTGGGGTTCAAAGTAATGTGGCCAATCCGAAGCGAGCCAATTCCAGGTGATTCAATCGTAACCTCGCTTGTCATCCGTAGTTCGCCGGTGTGGTCGATGATCTCCCATATCTTTTTTATTTTTCCGATACCAGATTCAATAGTGGTCGATAATTTTAGGACAGGAGTATCCCAGCTGATGTTAGGTTCAGATTGGTGAAGGTCTGAAGCTTTGGGCTTCGCTGGGGCTTCGTATATGAGGTGACCGCTGAAAAAATCAGCACCCCACTGGATGTCATCGTAAAAACCATGCTCTAGAGTACCAAAAAGCGACCGCGATGAAACGCTTTTATCGGCGAATCTTTCAATTGCCATACCCTTGGCGCAATTAAACGTCACCGATAACCGCTCCCCTTCTACTAAGACCAGCTTCCCATTGCGTGAAATCTTCGGCTGATCTAACTTCGATTCGGCTTGAGGAATTCCAGCTTCAATTTTTTCTTTGATAGGCCATTTGTCTCTAAATATATTCAATCGAGATAGGTACTCCCTCCATCTCGTTTCTGTGATGTGTGTTCGAAAATCACTACTCCACAAGTAGCAGAGCTCTTTCCAATCTGCATCCGTGGTCGATGTATTGTCCCTTAAAGCTTTAAATATTTGCCAACATGCAGTATTGATTTGCAGATCTCCTCTGCCTGTCACTGCCCATCGTAACGGATTATATTTGTCCTGCTTCTTAGTGGGGATCGGTTGTGATGGACTTTGCAAAGACAAATTTTTACCAGCGGAGGAGTCATCAATTAGTTTGAGTACGTTAGATGGTAGTACCAAATTAAAACGATTATCCTTTTTAATTTGTGAGTAGAGTGCATTAATACGCATCCACTCGCCATAATTTCCCAGCGGAGCCTCGGTCATGAATCGACCCGGCCGGAAGTCGAAGCACTCTGCATCGTTCCCGTACAATGGAAACGCACGAATTTCATGCCCAATATGCCGATCTAGATAAGCTAACTGATCGTTTAATGTCATCTCCCCGTGCGCGTAACGCTGAAATTTTTGAAATGCAATTGATTTATTCCAGATGACGGGGATTTTTGCTCCAGAAGATCCGACTGCATATTGAGGGAAGTATCTCCAAGTGGGATCCCAGCCTGGGAATGAGCGTGCGGCATTATCCCATTCCATGATGATCGCTTTAAATCCAGCATCTAGGTAAAGATCAACCAATCCCGCCGAGAAGGCTTGTTCGTTAACTAGGGCAATCGATGGTTTAATGCCGAGAAATTTTTCATATACGGTATTACCAATCCTCATGTTTTCTGAATTTACCTTTGCTGGTGCTAGCGGTCCGATTATTTGTGCGTACCCACATCCGATGAATTCGCAATTTCCGAGCTCAATTTGCGTCCTCAGTGCCTTGATCCATGAGGGATCAATCGCATTAATCGTTTCGAGGGTGAAGCCGGAAGCCTCAATACCAAGTGGTATTTGGTCTTCCATAGCAAGGCGCAGTAGTGGCCAGTAGGATTGCTTCAGCGCATCAGGACGTCGCTCTTCAGGTATCGAAGAAAACGCCATGTTCAGGTGAAAAAAACTATACAACTGAAGCTTTTGGCTATTCATTACAGTGAGTAATAATCCCTATACCAATTAACGAAATTCTGCACACCGTCGACAATTGGTGTGCTTGGTTTGAAGGCAAACATTTTCTCTAGATCTGTAACGTCAGCAAAGGTATCTTGAACATCACCAGGTTGCATTGGTAGCATGTTCAGGATCGCTTTTTTCCCAATGGATCTTTCGAGCGCCGAGATGAACTCCATCAGCGGCACTGGGCTGTGATTTCCGATATTGTAAACACGCCAAGGCGCCTTACTGCTTCCAAGAGCTGAAAGAGTTCCTGGCCAGTCATGGTTGGGTTTGGCTGGTTGGTCTAGAACCTTTATCACACCTTCTATGATATCGTCGACGTAGGTGAAGTCTCGTTTGTGAGCGCCGTAGTTATAAACATCAATGGGTTTTCCTTCGAAGATGGCTCGGGTAAACTTGAAAAGAGCCATATCTGGACGACCCCAAGGTCCATAAACAGTAAAAAAACGCAGTCCGGTGGTCGGTAACTCAAAGAGGTGGCTGTAAGAGTGCGCCATTAACTCGTTAGATTTTTTGGTCGCAGCATACAAACTCAATGGGTGGTCAACATTGTCGTCAACCGAGAAGGGTAGTTTTGTATTCGCGCCATAAACACTAGAGCTACTTGCGTATACAAGATGGTCTACTCCTAGGTCCCTGCAGTTTTCAAGAATATGTGCAAATCCGACAATGTTGCTATTAATATAAGCAAGTGGGTTTTCTATAGAGTAGCGCACGCCTGCTTGTGCAGCTAAATTTACAACTCTCTCAGGTTTTTCTTCGTTGAAGCATTTGGCTAGCTCGCATTTATC
>VGIH01000175.1 GCA_016867965.1 Betaproteobacteria bacterium
TGCAGAATCAACATGGCGAAATTGCAAAAGTGCTTTAAATGGAGAATTTACTAAAGATCGCAGGATCTGCCGATACAATAAATTAATCGTGGAGAGAGTGCGATTGAACGCATAATAGAAAAAAAAAGGAAGCTTATTATAACCAAAAAAAGACTTGCAAATTACACTTAAAAGGTTCATCATGATAGCAAATTAGCGGCTTGAACTTAAAATAAAGAGTTCGCCTGGTCTGAGGTGGTACTCGAACCAGGAAAACGGGCAAGCCCACCCCCCTTGCTACACCAGCTATAGAGCCGGGTGCCTGAGCTGCGCGCTCAACCCCGGCTACGCCGGGGTTGAGATCCCAAAGATTTACACCACTCCCGGGGATAGCAGCCATGACTTTCGGAGGCCGCACTCCCTTTCAGCAACTCCAACCGCTGCGGGTAACCGAATGGCCTGGTGAGAAAACACAATTAAACCATCTCCAACAGAAGTCAAACAAAAACAAGCTATGTTGACGACGGCTGCCTGAACGGCAGCAGGGGCGTCTTCTTTCCTGATACCCACCGGGTCGGAGAGTCTAGACACTGAGCTTAGTGCCGCAGTAGAAACGATTGCTCCATTTGATGCAAGGTAATAGGGGCCCAAAGCACTCTCTAATTTAAATTGGAAGCGGAGGATCATCATCGGCATCAATCAGCCTCCCAATTTTCAATGGAGAAAAATCAGATCTTGATGAATACAAGGGGATAAAATGAAGGCAAATTGCCGAACATGAAAATATTCACTGGCTTTGAGGCAACCTAACGATTCATGACGCGCTCTCACGGCCGAAAAATAGCAAAATAATAAACATGCGTACTAAGGTAAAGCCAAAAGCTAGACACAATTTTAGTTATTTTGAAACCAATAAAATCTTGCCAAACAAATTAAGAAGGAAAATGCGTAGTATATTTTTAAATAATATACAAAAGGGAGCAAGCTTGATTTGACGGAGCAGCAAAAGCCTCAGAATCAAAATAAACGCAACCAGGAGATTTAAGTCTCTAGCTAGCTCTTGCCCCTCTGATTGCAAATCCAACTTAAAAAAAGCAAGCGGCTGTTTAACATAAACAACCGAATTAGAATTAGAAAAAATAAACGCAAGTAGCACAATATCAATCAGACTTCCCAAATTTTTCTTCGCAAGAATGTGTCTAGCTAATTCCTGATAACAAGTTTGATATGCAACAGTATTTGAAGAAGGAAACCTATGGCCATTATCAGCAATAAAGCTTAAAGGCCCAGGACCAATGTTCTTGTTATAAGAATAAACAGAAGAGTTTATAATCGGACAATTTTCAATAATATCTGTATAATCGGACGAAACAATTGAATCAGAAAATATGAGATCAGCATCTGGATGTTGTCTGGACGCAATAGAAATATATGCGAAGTACTGATTGGCAAGCCTGTCCGAAGGCGTAGTAATAACAAACCACTTTGTAGTAATCGGCTGGGACAAAAGCGTAGTGCAGGCGCAATGCAAGCCTAAGTTCGTAGGATGGCGCAATATTATTAGAGAATCAGTCTTAGACAAAAACGAGTAAGCAATTTCGAGTGTATCGTCGGTACTGCCGTCATCTAGCAGCAAAATACGAGCGGGAGGCTGCTCTAAATATAAAAGATTGCACAGCTTTTGATGCAAACGCTCGCCTTCATTAAAACATGGCATCAAAACCGTAACGTCCGAAATAATCATCTATGAAGTACAGCTAGAATGATTTTTTTCAAGCGAAGGACCACTTGATGATTAATGTTGGTAAAATATGCGGAATTTAAGTTCTCGTCCGACACAATGGATTGCATGAAGTTAATCATAACCGAGGAAATTGTCTGCGCAAGCCTTATCGCCACTCTAAAAAAGATGCAGTCGCAGCTGCTGTCAAGTTAGCATCTTCGAAGTGGTTAGCATGATCTTTATATCTCATTGCGGTGGGTTGTCCAGGCCAATGGTGGCACGAACAAGCACCCGAGAAAGGTCATGACCAAATCGGGGGACGCCATTGGCTTGACTGATCAAAACGAAAGTTCATTTGCGGATGATCTCTATGGACGAACATTATGCATTGGCGCTTCAGCAACGCCCGCTCATGGTTCTCATTGGGGTCATAGTAGACTGGGCTGATATCCACTCCCAAGGCTGCCGAGTAGAGCTTGACCAAGGCGATAAATTCTCAACCACCATCCTAGGTGGGCTTGATGGAATCCCGGAGAGTATTGCCGTTTCAAATCAACTAATTGAGAAAATCGGCGCAAGCTGGAAGCCAGGAGATAATCAAGGCGCGGAACGCAGTAAAAAGAGCCTCCGAATCAAATTGATGGGTAAAGTAGCTGAGGCCTCAATCTGATGGCGGCTACCGGAGCTCATAGGCTATAGCCGTTGAGCATATTATGGTGAAAGGTGATCAATCGTCCCGGCTGCCGTGGGATCTAGCACACCCTCAAGATTGCCACAACGGCAACAAGCATCCGGCTACCAAGTCGGGATGCGAACTCTCGGTCGCATGCACGCGTCGGGAATCGGCTTGAGGGAACTGAATAATTCGAGATCAGTTGCATATGAAACGCTCTCATGTTGAGAGAGGTAGCGATTCCGCAGGCCACAACCCATGCTGAAAGCTCCGCAAGATACCTCAGTGCGGACTGTCAATCAGACCTGTGGGATATGGAGCAATGGACGTCGCGATAAAAACACGCGCTGCCAATGCCAAGCACTAGAAAAATAGTATTAAATACAGCAAAAACATAATTCGTGGAGGCGG
>VGIH01000176.1 GCA_016867965.1 Betaproteobacteria bacterium
ATGTTAAAAACGGAAATCTTAAATCAATAGACTACAATTTGTATGTCAATAAAAATTTATTAATTTACGAGTAATCAAATCGATATATTTAAACTATGACCTTTGCTGAACTCCAGTCGCTTTTACAACAAATTGCCGCCGCCGTTGCCCGCCTGCGCCAAACACTGGAAACCAACAATATGGATGCCTTACCCGACGCCCTTGAGCAAACGCGGGTTGCGTTGGAGTTAATCAATGGCTATCCCGAAGGACCTGAGAAACTCAAGGCCGATATCAATCAATACCCTGAAGAGCAAAAACAAATCTTGCATCAATTACTCGATCAAGCATCGGTCGATCACCAAATCAATGGCGATTTGATTCGTCTAGCCATGCAACGTAGCGCCGCCATGCAATCCTTCATCGCTCAACAAGCGCCAGGAGCAACCTACGGCAGCGATGGAGAAGTTCCTGGTGCAGTGGGTGGGGTGTTGTCTCGAAAGGCCTAAGGCGTAAGGTAAGACCTTAGCGAATTTTCAACTTCGCCCGAATCCGAATCATTCCTTGGGTATGGATTTGGCTAATGCGACCAGCGGTTAGGTTCATGACCTGGGCAATCTCACGATAGGATAGGTCCTCTTGGTAATGCAGCGCCATTACTAACCGTTCATTTTCAGGAAGACCCTCAAGAATCGATGCAATACGATCAGCAAACTGCCGCATCGATGCTGCTTGCAATGGATCGGAATCCAGATCAACGGGAAGCATTTCTTCGGAGAGATCATCCAAGGGCATGAGATTGACCATCGTCCCCATCACCTCATGGTATTGATCAAGGCTTATTTCACAAGCATCGGCCACTTCGATTTCAGTGGGATGACGACCTAGGGTCTGCTCAAGAGAACGCATGGTTTTTTCAAGTCGGACAAGATCATCGCGTTGGTTGCGGGGCAAGGTATCGTTGCGACGGCAAGCATCGTAAATGGCCCCCCGAATTCGGGTGCGCGCATAGACCTCAAAGTTCAGGTTTGGTTGCGGTTCGTAACGCTTGAGTGCATCGAGTAACCCCGTTAAGCCCTCTTGCACCAAATCATCGATTTCAACATTCGGGGGTAAGCGCGATGCAATCTGATAGGCAATGCGTTTTACCAGCGGTAAATGGGTGGTGATGGCCTCATTGAGGTCAAGCGCCTGATAGGCAGTGGGAGTGCGTGGGGGCATGCCAATACGGTAATAAAAACGGTAGGCCAATCATACGGCAGAAATGAACCTAAGCCGTTATTTTGGCGGAAATCGTTTTGAAAAACTCCACGGGTAGAACAAATTCGCTCACGGGGCCCGCTACCGGAACACTAATTTCGTTATCTTCGGGATCGATCACAATGCGACTTGACATAAACGCTCGAATCCAACCGGCAAAGTGCAGTGCTTGATGCAAGACCGTTTGCGAAGCCTCCGCTAATTTTTGAAAGGCGGCTTGCCCCTCTTCTTCGGAGGCGCCGCCAATGATTAATACCGGATAACTTTCATCGGTCTGAAACACGCACATCTCGCGCACCATGGCTAAGGCTCGACTCAAGGATTCGTGATCGGGCGAGCTCACTACAAAACGTTTAATTTGACGACCATAGAAGGACAAAATAGTGGCATTCGGGTCGGTGGTGGGCACCAAGATGTAATCGATGCTTAAGCCCGCTTGCAAAAGCCGCTCATCCAAGGTTGGTAACTTAATTTGCCGACGGGCGTGCAGCGCTCGAATTTTTGCTGCCGTGGCATACCAAAAGTGATCATCGATACCGCGGATTACTTTTAACAGATTTACGCCATTACTTAGGGCTTGAGCCAGATCGTAGCGAGTGGGGTATAAAAAACCGGCCATGGTGCGCCGCTCGGATAAGCCAAACTCATCAAGCAGCAGCGTCTTGTACCCCTCATTTTTCAGGGCGTGCGCGGTGCCATGCCCCAAATGAATCGTCGTATCGACATCGAGGGCGCTTGCTAAGCAAACCACACAACTGGATTCAGCGCCAAAGATGGAGCGCAGGCCCTCGGCTTGATCAACGCCTGATTGTGTAACGCTCTCAGTCATGAGGAGGTTTTGATCCAATCACCCAAGTTATTGGAGAAGATGGCTGGGATTTGATCATCGCTGTAGGACAGATCTTCAGAGAATGCCCGTGCTTGAACGGCGCGATGGCTCAGATAGTCAAGATCAGGCAAGCTTAAATCTTCGGGTACACGCTGACCATTGGAGATAAATAAGAGCGGCATATCGTGCCGAATAATGCTATCGACCACGGGTGCAACGTGCGCTGCTTCATCAATCTTAGTAATGACCGCTGCATCAATCTTGCCAGCCCCATTCTTTTGAGCTGCTTGGTTATGCAGCTTAATCACTTCTTCTTGCGTTCTTAAATCGGTTGTCGAGCTCATCACCAAGATCCGCGACGCATTTTGTGAGCCATCTTGTAAGGTCTTAGATTGCTCAAGCATCAGTGTATCGCGCTGACTAACGCCAGCAGTATCCAGTAAAACAATCTTGCGGCCCGAGAGTTCTTTAAGTTTGGTCGAGAGGTCTTCGCCGTCACGTAAAGAGGTCACGGTAAGTCCCAAGATCTTCGCAAATACTTTTAACTGCTCTTGGGCGCCAATCCGATAGGTATCGGTCGTTAAGAGGGTGACTTGATTACGTCCATAGCGCAACACGCAACGCGCCGCAATCTTAGCAACCGTAGTGGTCTTGCCCACCCCAGTGGGTCCAATGAATGCAAACACCCCGCCTTTATCAAAGGTCGCAAAGGCA
>VGIH01000177.1 GCA_016867965.1 Betaproteobacteria bacterium
TGGTGCTGGGGTTCCAGCTCTGGATGTAGGGCGATGTTATCGGGTAGAAATATGTACGTCAATGTCATCTAGAGGATGTCCTCAAATTTGATCGGACCTCCCTCACGCAGCATGTGCACAATAGTTCCATACATGTTTCGGCCCCGGACGAGGAGGTCGTTTACCCATTGAGCGATTACCTTCTCGTCCCAAGATCGGCTTGATGTGTCGTGTCTGAACTTGGGCAAGCTCTAGGGAAGGGGCGCACCCCCACTATTTCTTTAATAGCAACTTCGGCCATACTGCGGGCAATGCTGGCATTTGCCAAAAGACTCTGATTGTTTGAAAAATATTCTGTAATCATTGTTTGGCGTTGATTTTCCAAATTTTTTTAATCAAAAAGTCCCTGAAGTCCTTGTCCTTGTTTGAGATATATGCAATAGCTATCTCTATATGTCATTTACTGAAAATATTTCAATCAAAGAGTTGATGACCCAGCTTGAGTGGGACAGGCCCTATAGCACTCAAGACTTGGAGGCTATGGGCATGCCCGCGACAAACGCGGCTCGCCTAGCGGGATTTGGCTGGCTGAAACGTCTGGGTAGGGGTGTCTATAAGGTACCGAACGGGATGCTGGACAGGGACAAGGTGCTGGCATTTTTGACCTCCAAACTGCCAGGGATTCATGTGGGCGGCAAGACCGCGCTGGCGTGGCGGGGAGTACTTCATAACCTGGCCCAGAGGGAGCGAATCAACTTGTGGGGCCCGAAGGCCGTCCGGCTACCGGATTGGCTTCCGACGCTTTTTGACACCACCTACCAGTCCACGCAAATCTTTGATGATGAGCTTCCTGAGGGCTTTGGGTTGTCTCCACTTCCAGGTGGTCACCAGAGAGTTTTAGTCTCCGTTCCAGAGCGCGCCCTGTTGGAGTTGTTTAGCGACACAGGGAAACTGCAATCTTTTGAAGAAACAGCAAATCTGGTCGTTAGTGTGAGAAATCTGCGAGCAGATGTGCTCGATACGCTATTGGCGCATACAAAGCGTGTCAAAGTCGCGAGACTGGCGAAAACGTTTGCCGAAGAAATGAATCTACCGTGGCAAAACATAGCCAGAAAATATAGTAATAAATTGGGTAGTGCAAGTCGATGGATTGCAGTGACGTGCGACAAGAAAACACTGAGTCTCAATAAATGAATCAAATTTACGTTCAGACGGTTAACCTCCTTTTGGATGTTGTGCCAGCGGTGTTCAAAACGCCCTGTTTCGCGATGAAGGGTGGTACTGCCATCAATCTGTTTGTGCAAGATATGCCGCGCTTATCGGTCGATGTTGATGTGGTCTTTTGTGATCACGCTGTCGATAGAGAAGAGGCCATGCGGCACATTTCCCGAGAGTTGAGCCGAACTCGCACCGAAATTCTGGCGATGGGGTTTGATGCTGAATCCAGAAAATCTAAAAAAGAAGATGAAGTAAAGATTATTGTTTCGAGCGCTGAAATTCAGGTCAAGATTGAGGTGAATTTTGTGTTTCGAGGGACTGTGTTGCTTGTACAGATGCTGTCCTTATCCAAGGGTACTCAGTCGCTTTTTTCTAAAAACAACGAGGTGCCCTCATTGGCTGTGTCGGAGCTTTATGCAAGCAAGCTGGTTGCAGCACTTGACAGACAACATCCGAGAGATTTGTTTGAAGTGAAGAAGATGTACGAAACGCACGGGCAGACCTCGGAGATTGTTGATTGCTTTGTTGTTTACTTGGCCGGCCATAACCGGCCAGTAAACGAGGTGCTCTTCCCTAATCGGCAACTGATAGCCAATATCTTCAATAATGAATTCGCAGGAATGACTAACGAAGAAGTCATGGTCGAAGAACTATAAAGTGTTAGATCAAAATTGATGGAGGAGCTTCCCAAGGCTCTGACGGAGAAGCATAAAGAATTTTTGCTCTCACTAGTGCGAGGGTTTCCCGATTGGGATAGTTTGCCCTATAGTCACCTCAAAGATCTACCGGCACTAAAATGGAAGCTGCGGAATTTGGAAATGCTCAAGGCGAAGAATCAGAAAAGATTTGACTTTCAATTTACCGTATTAGCACGGTGTTTCGAGTAGCAAGATTGTTGTTTCATTGGCTTGCTGCCGTAGCCGATCGAGGCTGCGGTAACTGGCTGTGTCGAGCTTGAGTGGTGCGATGGCGATTCACAATCCGATGCCGCTGGCTGACGCGAAAATAGGATAGTAATCATGGCATTGACCCGAGACTTTAAAGATACTGTCGCATCTCGCGTACTGCACGACCTGAATGGGTCCAGTGCCAAACCCGCTGGGTTGGACTTAGATGTTGGCCGTCTGCAAGCGATAGGCAGCACGAATATCCTTGAAGTAGTTGGGCTCGGTCTTGCTACCCTCCGACACGATGAGTATTCGGTCGTAGCTGGCACGCTGACCTAGCTTTCGCTCGAGCTGCTTCTTTTGACGCTCTGCGGGAGAGTTATCCCGCGCCATCAGTGATGCAATCCCAATGAGTGGTTCAATAGGGGGACGCCTCCGTAGCGACCGATGAGGTAGCCGCGTTCCAGAGCCTCGTTCTTGCGCGGGCTGAATTCGGCTAGCGCTACAAGTGTAGAGGCCTGATCCTTGTCTTTTTCAATGAACCATACTTGATCACGCCGGAATAAATTGGGAGCATCCAGCAGCGATGTGTCTTGCGTGGTGAAAATTATCTGCG
>VGIH01000178.1 GCA_016867965.1 Betaproteobacteria bacterium
CAGCAACCCGAGATGAAATCACGACCTTCTTTAAGAAGGATTTTCCACAAACCAAGTGTCAGATTCTTGAAGTCGGCAATCGTTCGGCATTGGTTAGCCATCCCGCAGGCCAAGAAGAGCTGCGCCCAGGTGGAACGGTTTCAGGATCAACCATGATGGCACTTGCTGATGTTGCTTTGTATGTGGCCATTTTGGGCGAGATTGGCATCGTGCCTCTCACCGTCACCACGAGCTTAAATATTAATTTCTTACGACGGCCAAAGCCCAGTCATGAAATCCGTGCTCAATCACGACTGCTCAAGCTGGGTAAGAGCTTGGTGGTTGGTGAAGTTTTTATTTACTCAGGATCTGACCCAGATCCAATCGCCCATGCCACGGCGACCTATTCCATACCGCCACAATCCTGAACTTATTCTTTACGCTTGAAGATACCGATCACAGTAGCCAAGATCTTTGGTGAGAGTGACAAGGCAAAGAGGATATCCACAATAAAGAACCATGATCCACGACTTAGCTCAATGATCGCGAGGATCACAAAGATCGCCATCATCACGCGGCGCAGTGTATCGGTTGGGAAATAGCCCATGGTTCTTCCTTTTATTGAATGAGTTCTCAGTTTAGAGGATCTGAGCAACATCCCCAAATGCTAGACGTGGACCGCGAGGATAAATTCCGCTGGGATTTGCAATGCCAATGTTCATTAAGAAATTTGCGTGATAGCGACCATCTGGAAAGAATGCATGGTTTACTTTAGCAGGATCAAACCCTGACATCGGCCCACAATCCCAGCCTAAGCTGCGTGCGGCCAATAGCAAGTAAGCGCCCTGTAAGGAACTATTACGTAAGGCAGCCACTTCGGTCACCGCTGGCTTTCTTTCAAAGAAGGGTTTGGCGTCCATGGCTGGATATAAACTTGGTAAGTGTTCATAAAAATGCGTGTCGTAGGCAACAATGACTGTGACCGATGCGCTTTTCACTTGCGCAACGTTTCCTGGGCTGAGTGCCGGGAGTAAGCGCTCTTTTGCTGCTTCGCTACGAACGAAGACATAGCGTCCAGGCTGTGCATTAAACGCGGTTGGCCCCCACTTCATTAACTCATATAACTGGCTAATCTGTTCATCACTGATTGGGTGTGATTCAAAGGCATGTACGGTTCTTGCTTGAGTAAAGAGTTGCTCTTGGATGTTGGTTGGTATTGGATTGGTCATTTTGTCGAGTGCTCACTCAAAGGATCTAAAATGGAGAATTTTGATCATAATCTAAGCACCCACCATGAGTTCATCAAAGCCCTTAACCGCTACCCTAATCCCCGGAGATGGAATTGGTCCCGAGATCGTCGAGTCCACTATCCAAATCTTTGAGACCTTAGGTAGCCCATTTGCCTGGGAAGTTCAGCAAGCCGGGGTTGCAGGTGTTGAGGCACTGGGTGATCCCTTGCCTAAGCAAACATTAGATAGTATTCGTCAGAATCATCTGGCTTTAAAGGGCCCTCTCACTACGCCTGTTGGTGGCGGCTTTCGGTCCTCTAATGTGCGCTTACGTGAAGAGTTTGAGTTGTATGCCAACGTACGCCCAGCCAAAACGATGATTCCAGGTCGCTATGAAAATATCGATATCGTGTTGATTCGGGAGAATTTGGGCGGCTTCTATGTTGCCCATGAGTACTTGATACCCGTTGGTGACAATCCCAAAGCGGTTGCAGTATCAACCGGCATGAATACCTATGAAGGTAGTAAACGGATTGCGCGCTTTGCCTTTGAATACGCCCTCAAGAATGGTCGCAAGAAGATTACCGTCGTTCATAAAGCCAATATTCTGAAGCTTCTCACTGGTGTCTTTTTGGATGCCGCACGGGATGTGTCCAAAGAATATGAAGGTCGAGTTGAGATGGACGACATGATTGTGGATGCATGTGCAATGCAATTGGTTCTTAATCCCTGGCGTTTTGATATGTTGTTGTGTACCAATCTTTTTGGTGACATTTTGTCGGATCAAATCGCAGGCTTAGTGGGCGGTCTTGGAATGGCGCCCGGAGGAAATATTGGTACCAACACCGCGATTTTTGAGGCTGTGCACGGCTCGGCCCCCGACATTGCTGGCAAAGGGATTGCTAATCCCGTCTCCATTTTGCTGGCATCAGCGATGATGCTTGATCATGTGGGCAAACAGGATTTAGCAACCCGTTTGCGCACTGCCATCATCGATACCCTCAATGTTGACCAGATCCGTACGGGGGATCTTAAAGGTACAGCAAGTACCAAGCAGTTCACAGACGCTGTCTGTAAACGCTTGGTCTAGGTTAATTTAAGAACTACGAATCAAGCCACAAGCGATTCTGGGGCCTGAGTTACCCGCGGGTTGTGATTTGTAGTCATCCGGATCACGATGAATCACGACTGAGCGGCCAACGATTCCAGCGGGACCGGTGTTCACTGTAATACCGTGAACTTTCGCTGAGTAATTTGCATTGCCATTGGCATCGGCCTTGAGATTGGGCAAATCACCAGCATGACTATGTGAGCTTCCGGGAGATCCATGGGGCTTTCCATCGGGATTGAAGTGACCCGCAGCACTCATCGCATCGGGCGCAGAACAATCACCCTTTTCATGGACATGAAAACCATGTTCGGAATTTGGCCTGAGTCCACTCACCCGAGCGGTCAACATAACATCG
>VGIH01000179.1 GCA_016867965.1 Betaproteobacteria bacterium
CATCTGGCTCATACCGCTTACCCCAGGAAAAAGAATATGAACATCAGACAATCTCAATCCTAAATCGTTGCATTATGAGCGGACTTAATCGGAGTTTCCTTGGCTAGCAAAGCTCCCTGAAAGGTTACTTTTTATACACAAATTCTCGAGGAAATCATGTGGGCTACGATTGGCAAATGTTTGACCGAAGACTCAATGCGTACTTTTATTGAACTGATTGATCAGTTTGTGCTGAGCCTCGCGCCTAAAAGAGGTCTCTCGAGAAATTGGTCTGGTCATCTTAACTTAAGTGCGGGCGAATTAAGCAATAAAATTATTTTGGAGCTTGAGGAAAATCTAGTGCTGCAGCAAGTTCAAGGGTTTTTCAATATCGATATTAAAAATTACGAGGTGATAGTTGGTATAAATCTGAACTTACCTGGATCGCAAGCTCAACATCCCCACATGGATGGACTATTTCACAGCGAGCACTATATCCTAAATATTCCGCTTGTAGACACTAGTGTAGAAAATGGCGCAATCCAAATATTTCCAAAAACACACCTATCCGATTTGAGTTATTCCCATTTCCTTTTCGGGGGCTATATGTTTTCCGGTGTTCGAGTTGAGGCAAAGGCTGGTTTTGGGCTACTTCGATCATCAAGGGTATGGCATCGAGGTATGCCGAATAACACGCGCCAACTCCGACCCATGCTGAGTATTGTCTTTCACGAATCTAAGTCAAGTGAAGGCGAAATGATTAGGGCTGCAAAGTCGAAACTGCGTGCTGGTCCTGTTCGCCTATCATCTACGCAGTGGTTTTATCCTGGCAGTTCTATTGTACGAGACTGCCAGCATTTTTTGTACGTCAAGATCCCACTATTGCATGGCGCTGTCCGAATCCTAAAGTCATGTGCCTTTAAGAACAGTAATTTCTGAGAGCGATCTAATTTATTTGGAAGCACCTTCTCTTTTGAAGGGCTTGGTTTTCCTTAATTAAAGATCTTAACTTGAAACTCCTGCTAGTTACCTATAGTGACCTACTGCAGTCCCGTGTTGCGTTTCTAAGATCATTGTTCAAAAATTTTTTGATAGAACAAGTAGGCTTCGCTTGTCAAACAGATTGACCATATCGCTTTTACTTCCAAACCTTCGGGGGGGGGGTGCGGAGCGAGTCGCAGTTAACCTAGCAAATAGTTTCTACCTACGGGGTTTCGAAGTGGATATGGTCCTGCTATCAAGTCATGGTGAATTTATTACCGACTTAAATCCAAGCGTACCGATCATAGATCTAAAGTCTGAACGAATTAGATTCGCAGCTATTCCGCTGGTGCGTTACCTCCGCGAGCACAAGCCAGATGTTCTTCTCGCTTTTATGTGGCCGCTTACGGTTACTGCAATATGGAGCACATTGGTCTCAGGAGTAAGTACAAGGGTTGTAATCTGCGAACATACGACATGGTCCGAGGATCCAATTACTCGGTCTTTCTTAAAGAAATTATTTTTAAAGTTAAGCATGCGGTTTTCATTCAGGAGAGCGAATTCGGTAGTGGCGGTATCCAGCGGGGCGGCGGATGATCTAGTGAGTCTCGCACGAATCAAACGGAGTCGAATCTCGGTAATTTATAATCCAATTACTTCTGGGGTATTTGAGATCGGAACTGCAGCGCTCTCTCCTGAAGGGTGGTGGCTGGGGAATCATCGACGTATTCTTGCAGTTGGCGAACTAAAACCTATAAAGGATTTTCGAACACTGATTTATGCTTTCGATATTTTGCGGAAAAGTATCGATGCGCGTCTTTTAATTGCGGGCGAGGGGAATTGCCGAGCGGAGCTTGAACAGCTGATTAAAACCCTAAATCTTGCAGGTGCTGTATTTTTAACGGGTTTTATAAAATCACTTGCGCCTTACTATAAAAAATCTGATTTGTTTGTTTTATCCTCTAAAGGTGAGGGTTTCGGAAATGTAATTGTAGAGGCTCTCGAAGCTGGTACACCGGTGGTAAGCACTGATTGCAAATCAGGACCAAGAGAAATCTTGGCAGACGGCAAATACGGTAAGCTGGTCCCGGTGGGTAACAGAGATGCTATGGCACGGGCTATGGCCGATTCGTTACTGCTCTCTCACGACACTGAACTCCTTAAGAAGCGGGCACAAGATTTTTCAATAGATAAGGCCGTAAACAAATATCTCGCTATATTTTTTCCGACCTAATCACATGAGACACCGATGACTAGGTGCGTACTTTACCTAAGGTGTGATAGAGTTCTGCATTCGGGTAGTCTGAAGTCACTTATTTAGAACGACAATGTGTGACTCAGGAGGTTGCTCTAATTCGCTCCAAAAAAATTTGGAGAATGGAACGAGAGTCAGCAAGCAGTTGGATAAGCCTCAATTTTTCTTGGAAAACCGACGTCCGTCTATAGACACAAGTAATTTATCTTTGCAGCGCAACCTTCAGTCTATCGTTATCAAAAATTTAAGGAATTTGGGAAACCTACTATTTGATCAGCATCTGGCTTTGATACAGCAGTGAGAATAATGTTTCCATTAAAACGCAGAAAATTCAATTTTTCCGAGAAGAGATCGGACTCGAATCGCTCAGAAAAATGGACTCCGAGTAGTGCCGATAGATTGGAGAAAAAAATTCTAATTCTTTGTCCCTTTCCGATTGGCGTAGCAGCA
>VGIH01000180.1 GCA_016867965.1 Betaproteobacteria bacterium
TTTGCTTTGGGTCATCGCACCAGTGATTAACGGAGTGCTACCGTAACGCCTTCAAATCCAGAAGAGCAACAGGACTTTTCACTTTGTAAACAAGCGTTGGAGAGCCACCTAAGACTTCAGATTGAGCCTCTGTACAACGAATCCTCGGTCTAGCGTCACTGGTACGCTCTTGTTAACCTCTTGGCTAATCATGGAGCACTGTTCAAGGGTTAAGCTCGGTCTGGCATGGAGCAAAGCAGCTGCGCCGATAAGTCCTATCAATCCGAGGCAGAAAACACCAAATCCCAATCGTCACAAACGGTTCGATGGGCTCACGGCCTAGCTCTTTCTCCGTACTAAAAGCCAGCAGATTATCCCAGCGACCGCTAGCTGAATGATCATTCGTTGCATGTCGATTTGATCATGATAACCAAACGCAAAAATGAACTCCCACCCGCTCGTGATGCACGAGCCACCTGGACAATACAAGGTCGGCACGAAAATAAGGGCGAGAATCACAATCGCAACAGCAATCCTCTTGTTCTTTGTTAGGTTTGACTCATGAGAGGATGGAGTCGATTTGGCAACATGGCTCTGTTCAATCGGGCTCCTCTTTGTCGTACTGCTCGGTGCCTCTAACTCAATTGAGAAGGGCCTCTCGACTATTCCCGTGGTTCGTTTTGGTATCGGTTCATTCATCGCCTTGGCTTTCGGTTTTGAAGAATTGAAAAGAAAGTTAAGCGCCTTGAAGGCAAGCCATCCATGACAAAAATAACTGCTAATCCGATGCTGGCAACAAACCCTGAAAGACCAGCCTCAATAGCTTGCTTTATAGCCAAATCACCGTACTAATTGTGTTCATCGAATCAGTACTTGCACCGAGTAACACCCATCAAATCAGTTCTGCACTCAATCGTATTTTGTCGTGGCGGCGTAAGCACTCGCTCCGCATCACGAAACATTTGCAGCGTTCGTTGCCTATCGCTGTCGCGGGATGCTTGCAAATCCCTTCGAAAGTCATCCATCACGGCCATCAGAGCAAGCTGTCTTTCGCTTTCTGAATGCAATTGCCCTTGGTCGACGCGACTAAAGACTTCTGTGAGGCGCCTTGCGAGCGTTAGAGAAGGTCCCTTTGCAGGATTTCGATCAGGAACCTCAGAGGCAATCTCCGTATACATGGACACGCCGCATCCCGTCATATTCCCCCGTGGCGCATTGTTCGCGCACTGATTGGCGCGATCAACTATGGCTTGGAGCACCTGATTATCGTTCTGCGCAATCGCTGGCATGCTAAGCAAGGATCCAATTGTTGCCAACAGGATGATGAGTAATGGGTTCATAGGCTGTCGACCCTTGAGTAAATGGGTATCATCTCCCGTGGCAATATCTCCTGTCAATCGTAACGATGGGGAATGGCCAAACCATCCCCGACACACGCAGGTGATCCGAGACTGTTAGCGCTTGGTAACGCAATAAGGCACGCACGCATTGATCTTGGTTGGAGCCAAGAACGATTGGCGTCTGAGGCAGAAGTTGATCGTAGTTATATGGGCGGCGTTGAACGCGGCGAGCACAACCTATCAGTCATCAATATAGGGCGGATTGCCGAGGTGCTTGGTTTGAGCCTTGCCGAATTGTTTGCAAAGGCGGAGCTTTAATGTCTTCCAGCGCATCGTTAATTTGCGGGTAATCACAGATCGAGCATCTGGCACTACAACTCAGGCGCGCACCGTGCAGAGCATTTAAGGATGCAGGTAATTCAATTGCCTAGCCTATGCCAAACGCCTCATTTCGTACTAGCATTTGCCTATGTGCAAACTTCTCATTCTTAGCTTTTTCCTGCCCCTGATGGCTTGGGCGCAAGCAGCTACTAATCTTTCCGAGGGTGAATACTTCGGCGTTTCATCCAATGTTGAGATTGAGGCGTCCCTTCAAAGTGGATTTTTACTGTTTAAAAAGTTCGCACCGATTGATCGAAGCAGCGGGGTGTCTCTCAGGATGACATGTCATGGAGGTGGCATTTCTGCCTTAAACCGCATCAGGGTTTCAGCTGGCGGTACTTTTTCTGGTACTTGCGATCTACATCACGGCAAGGCAATCAGCCGGGTCTTGGATGGCGTGAACAACAAAAATCTAGAAGTAAAAGGGACGTTCCCACGGTTAGTTGTCGTCTCACCCAACAGTGAAGTCGGGGAAATCCAAGTGACCTTGGTTCCGACATCGATGCGCACTGAATTTCACCGATTAAGAAACCAAGGGAACATTACAGCCTCATCGGGGTTAACGAATCCGACTAAATCACCAGCGGAGGCTGATCGTGCGAAAGAAAACCACGTTGGGGGGTTCCAGCCAAATTCGTCTAACCAAGCAGCGTTTACACATTCAAGGCAGAAAATTCAGGCGTTCTTTGATAGATCCGACCTAAGGAACCTTTCATGGCGATTGAAGATCGAGAGCTTGTTACGTTTTGAACTCGTTGATTGGCTATCCCCAACCATTGGCCTTGATGAAATCCCCACCCCAAGCTACCCGGCGGCGTTGTCCTTGAAGCAAGAGCCATGGGAAACCAACAAAGAGTTTGAAGACCGAGTTGAGAAAGCGCGAACTGAACGCAGACTAGCCATTGAGAGG
>VGIH01000181.1 GCA_016867965.1 Betaproteobacteria bacterium
CGACGGTGTAGCGCCCGCCGGTCGATGCCATTGTTCCGGTAAGTGGCCCTGTGGCCCAAATGATTTTGTTATCGGGTGATAAGGGATCCACTTTAGGATCTATTTCTTCGACAAGGTATTTCGAAGCCAGACCACGAGAACCTAAGTACTCCTTAGCCCATACCATATTGAGTGGCTCAGACTGGCAAATGCCATTAGTTAAATTAACACGAAGAATTTTTCCTGACCAAGACATGATAATCTCCTATTAAGCGGCGGGTTGGTTACCAAGCTTGTCTGCCCAAGCTTTCATTCGATCCAAGCCGGTCCAATCGGCGTCAACGTAGGTAATGGCGCCGGTTGGACACGAAGTGGCACATGCGGGATCACCGCCGCACAAATCGCATTTCTGGACTTTGCCAGAATCCTGGACATAATTAATTGTTCCAAAGGGACATGAAATCGTGCAGACTTTGCAACCTACGCACACATCTTCAATCACTACTTTTGCGCCAGTATTTGCATCAATCCGAATTGCATCAACCGGGCATGCTTTTAAACACCAGGCTTCATCGCATTGCGTGCAGGTATAAGGAACCTTTTTTCCTGTGGTATGAAAATCAAAAACCTTGATCCGAGATTTGGCGGTATTAAATACGCCGTAATTTTCGTAACTACACGCCATTTCACATTGCAAACAGCCAGTGCATTTATCCGCATTAATGAGTAGTGATTTCTGCATGAAAGAATCCCCATCGTGTAAATGATAATTTTACTTATACTGGTCAATATAAAGGACAAGTTATGCCAAGAACAAGTAACTTCCTCTTGGGTCAGTAAAAACCCTTAATTTTGTTAACTTTTGAGATGCGCTATCGCATTCGCACAAACAAAGGCTGAGGACCAAGCCCACTGGAAATTATGCCCTCCGAGGTGGCCGGTGATATCCATGCACTCCCCAATGAAGTAGAGATTCTGATGTTTTTTAGACATCATAGTCCTCCCATCTAAGGCCTTTGTATCAATTCCGCCTAACATCACCTCCGCCTTTTTCCAACCCAAGGTTCCTGCAGGTTTCATTTGTGCTTTGGTTAAATGAGTACGTAAGACCTCTCGATCTTTCTTAGACACTTCTGCCCAATTGCGTTTAGTGAGCTTAAGTTGCTCAGTTAATAATTGTGCAACGCGTTGCGGCAGCGCTTCTGCGAGGATCGTATCTACATTTTTTTTGTCGGCCTCTGAAAAGAGCGCATCAAAATCAGCCTTACCCAACCAATTAATATGAATGGCTTCGCCTTCTTGCCAATAACTACTGGCTTGCAAAATAGCTGGGCCAGAGAGACCTTTATGAGTAATCAATAAATCCTCGTCAAAACGGTAGGTTCCGTAACTTTGATTACGCTGTCCCGCCTGGACGCTCGCCTCTATGCTGATTCCAGCCAAGCTGGTGAATGCTGAAAACTCATTGGAGGTAAACGAAAGCGGTACCAGTGCTGGCCGTACCGATGTGGTTGGGATTTCAAACTGCTTGGCAATTTGTAACCCAAAATCACTCGCGCCAATCGCTGGTACCGGTAAGCCACCGGTTGAAATGATTAGATGAGTCGCTTTTTTAATTCCATCTGTCGTTTCTAAAGACCAATGCGATTGCGTTTGGCTGATATGGGTAACCGATACTGGGTGATGAATCGTGACATCGCCCTTCTGGCACTCAGTCAGCAGCATCTGAATAATATCTTTTGCGGAGTTGTCACAAAATAGTTGACCGCGATGTTTCTCATGAAACGGAATGCGGTATTCGCGCACTAAATTGATGAAATCTTTTGATGAATACCGTGCTAACGGACTCTTTACAAAATGGGGATTGAGGGATAAAAAATGTTCAGGGGCCGAATGAAGATTGGTAAAATTACATCGCCCTCCACCACTAATGCGGATCTTCTCACCTAAAACTGGTGAGTGATCGAGTACTAAAACCTTTTTACCAAGTTGGCCTGCAATTCCTGCACAAAAAAGTCCGGCAGCACCACCACCGATAATGATGGCATCCCAAATCAAATGGCACTTTCTCGACCCAGAATTTGGTGATCGCCTCGATCCAGCCTCATGATCCAATAACTCCGCTTAAAGATGAAAGAATTAACAAACCTCCTGCGGTAATTCACGACTTGGTCCGTATGATCGATATCATATTTCATAATAAACCTACTTTTTAATCTATATCATTTACAACGGGTTTTATAGATATTCATTTCCTTAGCGCGAGCCGTTTGATTTTTGATCAATTAGGCTTACGTTGATCCCCAAGGGCCCCAATGTGATCCGGGCGGAGACTCTTGATTCCATTTGACAGGATATTTTGTAGTGTCAATACCAAGTCGTGACCACACAAATGTAGTGGCAGCCAATACGATGACGCCCAGCAGAACATGGGTCCAAATATCCATAAAACCAGCATGCGCATGAATCATAATCAAGGAGTTGGCTCCTGCGGGCGGATGCACTGTCTTCGTTAGCAATAACACCGCGATCGTAATAAGTACCGATACGACCAACACCCAAGTTGAATCGCCAAAGACTTGATAACAG
>VGIH01000182.1 GCA_016867965.1 Betaproteobacteria bacterium
TGAGGGGAAATCTTAAGCGCCTCGATAGGCGCTCAACTCGCTTGAATCTGGCGGAAGGCGTGTCCGCCAAACCTTAGTTTTATACTGTCCACACAAGTCCATATTATAGGAAAAACCCATTATATTTACTGGGTTTTTTGTCCATGTTAGTCTAATAGAAACTCTTGAAATCCAGTCAAATTGTGGGTAGAAATGCGGGTAGAAATTCACTTCTACCCAAAATATGCCCAACCACCTTCTAAGCGCCTCCGCCTGCGCCAAAGCCAAACCGAGGAATGCCATCTACTACCTCAACGATGGCGGAGGATTACGCCTTCAGGTGCATTCAAACGGGTCAAAATATTGGTTATTTCGCTACCGCTTGAACGGCAAAGAATCGACCTTCTCGCTCGGTCAATATCCTGACCTTTCTTTGGTTGATGCACGTCGAGAAACTGCACTTGCACGCGACCTTGTGGCTAGCGGGAGAAACCCTTCGCTCGACCGAAAAATCGCTACCCAAGCCCGCATCGAGTCGGATCAGAGTACCTTCGGTGCGATCGCACATGATTGGATAGAACATAACCATACCGGCTGGGCTACGAACCATCTCGAACGCAATCAGGGGCTACTCCGCCGGTATCTACTACCCAAACTCGGGGCGCTGCCAGCGGACGAAATCACCGAGCCAATGCTGCTACAAGTACTGCGAGAGTGCTACAAGAACACCCCAGAATCAGCCCGTAGAGCGCGGCAGGTTGCCTCGCAAGTCTTCCGTTTCGGCAAAGATAGCCATCGATGTAAAACGAATCCCGCCAGTGATCTGGCACGGTCGTCCTTGTTAAAACCCGTCGGTCACAAGCCATTTGCTGCCCTGCCCAAGGCAGAATTAGGACATTTTTTACAAGCGCTGGATCAGTCCGGAGTTGGACTAGTCACTAGGGTTGCAATCCTTGCTGCGCTGTATACCGGACTCCGTGACTACGCTATACGCGGCGCGTTGTGGGGTGAAATCGATCTGGAAACTGGGACTTGGACGGTTCCAGCGATCCGTATGAAGCTACGCCGGGAGTTCAAGACTCCCCTCCCCGATCAGCTCGTTAATGAGTTGAGTCAGCTATATGAGCTAACCTACGATGGGGAGGAAAGCGTGGTGTTCGCCAGCTACGGCAAGGACGGTCATCTCGCAGAAAACTCGCTACGTATTGCGATGCATCGGATGGGATTCGCGTACACGCTCCACGGGTTCCGTAGCCTAATGACCGATGTTCTGAACGAGAAAGGCTTTAACGCAGATGCGATTGAACGCCAGCTTGATCACACCGTCGCCAACTCAGTTCGTCGGCATTATTTGCGCACTGATTTCTGGGAGGAGCGTGTCGCGATGGTGCAGTGGTACGCTGACTGGTGCGAATCTCAACGTATCCCAGAATAATCTAAATCGTACCTGATGATTTGTAGCGATTGTTTTAGTTGAAAAAGATCGTTCCTACTTGATGTGAAAAACTTTAGGACAGCTACATATGCCAATAATACCCAGGCAGCTCTGGGCGGATGAAGAGGTTATTGCCTACTATCTAAAAAAACGTGAATGGAGTAATGAAGAATTTTCAGCACTCTACTGCGGGATCAATCCCTTTGTCCTCAAATACGAATCAGATTGGGTCGATCGGAAGGCTTTAGGAGCTTTAGAAACTATAGAATGTGACTATGTCTTGCAGATATCAGCTGAAACGAAACAAAATATTTTGGAAATTTAAGTCTTAATTAATGATCGACTTAAGCCTACTTTTAGCTTTCTGAAATCACCAAGTTTCTGGCGTTCAATGCTTTCTTCTTTGGAGCTAGCAGAGCCAACATGGATGCAGCAGATTCAAGAGCCTGAAAAGGAGAAACTCATGAAACCCAAAATTGCACCAGAGAAAGCTCTTGACGCTCGCGCGCAGAATACGCTGCTGATTATCATCGAAGCCCTTTGCGAATACTCAGCGATTAAGACCGATGCACATGGTGCCGCGACCCAAATTGCTAAGCTTACTCAGGAAATTGGCGCGCCAGTTGATGCCGATACCGTCAGACGATGGTTAAAAAAATACCCCAAGCGCTTGAAAGACGAGACAAATAGTCCTTCAAAACCGTATACGGTTTTCTGATTTCCGTATAAGCACCACCAAACCAGAACTGAAAACAAAATACGCGCCAATGTCCGAGATCGGACTTCAAAGGAGCGTATCAGATGATCAATTTTCCAGAAACGGCATTGCTCAGATTGCGCCAAATTCTTGGCGACCGTAATGCAAATCCACCGGTGGCACCGATCATTCCGGTCTCCCGATCAGCATGGTGGGCAGGTGTCAAGACAGGTACGTATCCCCAGCCAGTGAAATTAAGTCCGCGCATTACGGTTTGGAGAGCTTCAGACGTATTTGCTATCGTGACCCCACACGAGAAGCTAGGCACAAAGCGAAGCCACAGATTTAGTGCCTAACGACACCGCTTCCAGCCGAGGCTCAAAATGAACGCCGAGTCAATTGCTTCCGCAC
>VGIH01000183.1 GCA_016867965.1 Betaproteobacteria bacterium
TGCGGGATAAAATTACCCCAGTCGGTGGACCATTTTGAGGGGGCTACTCCAATAAAGACTCCTCCACGCTCAACTGTGGCTGATGGGAGGGTGTCTCGGTAATCATCTACACGCTGCAGAGGAAATGACCCCAAACCGGCAGGCAATGGGTAAGTCTCGTCCGTATCAGGGATACGGAGAGTTCGTTGAAAATCGATTGAGGATTTTGCCTCGGGTTCGATTTCCGGGAAGCGAAAAACAAGTTCACTGTCCTCTAATTCCGGCATATTATCCTCTTCAAATCGACAGTGGTCCTTGGGCCTAGGATCTCGGCTCGGATCTGAATGGCTCGGGCGCCGCTGCGGTGCGAAAATCTGCCGAAGCTTCATAACGATATCTTCGGCTTTTTCCCGTTTTCCCGTCGTGGTTTAGTCCTCCGCATCATGGAACAAAATTATCCCAGACGTGGACTACTTCACGGGAGCACTCCAAATTATGTTAAAAAAACAATAGCCGCAACCCCGCTACTGCTTGACAATTCGGGAAAGCAGATGTTCACTTCCGGCTAAAGTGTTTGTTTGTCGTATTGCCTCTGTGCTTCGCTGCTGTTTTCCAATATAAAATTTAACATGTCGGTTCAGTCATGGTGTTTTCTTCGAAACGAATTAAACGTCAGACGTCTTACGTCAGAACTATAAATTCAATTGAGGAAGATTTGATTCTAAAGTCCGCATCAATTTCCCACGATTCAAATTCACTTTTTACAATTAATGCAGAGCCATCGAACTTTTCAGAGCTCGACAGGCTCAAAATGAATATATGGAGTAAAAAGAAGCGTGGACGTTCGAGTTTGGTCGATGACTTAGGGCCGCAAATTTTTGCTGACTTTGTGCGAGGTGCTCCTGCGGGTTCACTTTTACCCCATGAAGGAGCTCTTTGCAGTAAGTATTCAGTTTCGCGCGCTACGATAAGAACAGTAATGCGCAACTTGCAGGAGGCAGGTTACTTAATCATAAGACAGGGCGTCGGAACGATAGTGTTACCCAGATCTCTAGCCCTCGATGTGGGGATGGATGCTTTGTTGTCATTTGAGACAATAGCGCGTCTACACAACATTGAGATTACAACTAGTAAGACTTTGATATTGCAAAGACTGATCCCGGAGGGAATTGCTTCAGTCCTCGAACTTCCCTTGGACACTGAAGGGTCTTGGGTGCAGAGAGCAAAGCTAATTGATGGTAACTCTGTCGCATGGATGGTCGATTTCATACCGTCACATGTGATGAGTATGAAAGTTATAAAGGAAAAATTTGAAGGCTCAGTACTCGATGTTCTAATGAATCATGGCACTCACGAGGTCGGTTACGCTGATTGTGACGTTTTACCCGTCGCATTACCGCTAGAAATCGCTGAATTTCTTGATGTTACCCACGGAAGCATGGCCCTTTCAATGGAAGAAATAACTCGTTCAACTAATGGAACCGCCCTAGCCTGGGGTCGATCTTGGATGCTACCATCTAAACTCAGTTTCGCATTAAGGCGTCGTCGAAGATTTATATGACGATTATTGCGATAAAAATGAACTGCTTCGATTTGGTAAAACATAAAATAGCAGTTTAAATGGGAGGAAAAAAATTAATATGACAGATAAAAGAAATGGACAAACTATTGAAGTCCGGTTCACCAAACCAAGCTGGATATCATTAAACGATATATGGCCGGGCTGTTCAATACATATACTTCACCGTGACAAGACAACTGGTCTGCTGGCAGCACTATTTAAGTTTGAGCCAGATACAAGGTTGCCTGAACACTTCCATCCGTCTGACGGTCACGGTCTTATTCTTCAAGGAACATATGTTGTAGGGTCAAACGAATATGGCCCATGGAGCTACAACTTGGCACCCGCGTTTGTTGTTCATGGATCAGAGGCAAAGGCTGGACCGGAAGGTTACATCGCTTTTGGTCTTTGGCCAAGTGGCAGCGGCATTTATGAGGAGTATCTCGATGAAAAATAACCTAGCATTTATGAGGAGTATTTCGATGAAAAATAACCCAGCAGTTACGAACACAAAGAAACAATCTCGTCGTAAATTTTTATTGAACACTACAGCCACGGTAGCAGCACTTTGTGCACCTTCGCTCCTAAAAGGTTACTCAATAGCCCAAGCCAAAACCAGTTCTTCAGGGGTTCTTAGAGTTGCAACGCCGGCAACACCCACGGGATTTGACCGTGAATTTAACGTAACGACTGGTGACCTGGAGCAGTCTAGTAACCTCGCAACTCCTATGTTGACGTGGGATACTGCACCTGCCTTTGGTATCGACTCTAATTGGAAGGTATATGAGCAAGATGCAAAGAAAATCGCCCCTGGTCTTGCTGAAAGTTGGTCGCTTGATAACGACGGTAAAAAACTTATACTTAAGCTCCGTCAGGGACTTATATCAAATCATGGAAACGAACTTACAGCAGACGACGCCGTCTGGACATATAACCGAGTCCATGCATTAAAAGGTGCGAGCTCTTTTCTATTTTTTGAAAG
>VGIH01000184.1 GCA_016867965.1 Betaproteobacteria bacterium
GAAGCGATGTTCGTAAAGGTTAATCGAAACATGCTGAATGAGATAGAGCTTGCATCACATACGTTTACAAGCTTATTAAGCCATAGCGATAAAATTCAGAAATTTGAGCCAGCTTTAGCTTTGCTGTCATCAAGTTTCCATGCGATTCCCGAAAGACGGAAAAGATTTAAGTGGTTTAAAAGTTAATAGAAAATTTCCACACTATTCGATGAGAATTGCAGTTTGCTTCCGAAGCATATCGTGGTGGTTAAGCTATACGATCGCTTCCATTCGCAATAACGTCCTGGCCCCAGCAAGAAAGTTTGGAGAGGTCAAGATATTCACCCATTTTTTTGATCAAGGCGAAATCAATAACCCTCGTACCGGCGAGATTGGTTCGTTAGACCCTCAGGAATATCGATTACTTGAGAGTGATTAGTTATTTTTGGAGAAACCAGACGAATGTCTAAAAACTTATAACTTTGAATATCTTAAGTCATTTGGTGACCCCTGGTCTGATGATTTTTATTCTTTGCGTAATGCTGTTCATGCACTTCACTCACTGAAGAAAAGTTGGCTAGCGGCGCAATCATGGGGTGCGGATGCCTATCTTTTTCTACGCCCTGATATGTTTTACCACGAAAGCTTTAGACCAATGCTACAGAAAATTTCACGCCAAAGATTTTCTGGCTTGGGCGTCCCACTTTGGGAGGGCTGGGGTGGTTGTAATGACACATTTGCCATCGCAAATACAGAAGCTGCAGCAAGTATCTATGCCACTAGGATTGATAAGGTAAGTACTTATTGCAAGCGTACAGGCAAGCCACTGACAGCAGAGGTCTATGTGTTAGATTGCATCAAAGAGCAAAATATTCCGCTATGGTTCATGAGCACAAAAGCGAGTCGCGTAAGATCGAATGGTGAGTTGGTAAAAGAAAATTTTAAATTGCTGCGCAAATCAAATCTACGAGTATTTCTTCACGCTGCAAAAACAAGATTTGGTCGAAATCTGGCGATAAAATAATCCATGCAAAAAAAAATCACCAATATTTGCTTGTTTCTGGCACCTGCACTTTTGTTTTTATTCCCAGGATCCTACTGGCTAGGCACGCTGATGTTTTTAGCTATCGGCATCTCAACGCTAATTCAACGAAAAATCACATTTCGCGAAACTGTTCTGCTTATTCGGGAAGTGCCGGCAATATGGGGATTTTTTGTTTACGCAGTGTTTCATGTCTTCTTGATAGCTTATCACGGCGATCCTACCAAAGACTTTGGCAATATCGTTCCATTCTTATTAGCGCCTTTTGTTTTACTGGCGGTAACCATAAATCAACCAAATCCTAGATATTTCTGGCTCGGATGTGCGGCTGGCGCGCTGCTAGCTTTCTCGATCGGCGTAACTCAGGTCTATGTATTCCATATCGAAAGAGCGATGGCTTTCAGAGATCCTATTTCGTTCGGTAATATTTCCATTGTGCTGGGTACCGGGGCACTGGTTGGGTTGCTTTACTGCCGATCGATTTTTAATCATACACTTACGCAGATTTTCCTCTTTTCTTGTGGTTTGGCTGGCTTGTTTTCATCTCTGCTGAGTGGTTCCAAGGGAGGCTGGCTATCGCTGTTAATGATCATGCTGGTACTCGGGAACGCATTGACCCGATCGATGCATACAGTTAAGCGAGTAGTTTTCATTTTTGGGTGTTTTGCGATACTCATTGCGGTTGTCAGCTTTACGCCTAAACTCCCGGTGCTTGATCGTTTGGTTAGCGCCTACCATGGAACTGTGGAGTGGTTCAAGACGGGCAACGTCACCGAAGGTTCTGCAAGTATTCGGCTTGAAGCATTTAAGGCTGGCCTGATGGCCGGAGCCCAAAGTCCGGTTGTGGGTCTTGGAGGGAAGGGTGAGCAGGCAGCATTTCGTGAGGCAGTCAGCGCCGGACAAATTCGTAAGGAGCTACTTGAGGTTAATGTTGTTGATAATGATTTTATTAGCCTATTTTCAAGACATGGTTTGATCGGAGTTTTTGGTGCGCTAGCCGTTCACTTGGGCTTGTTCTATACTTTCTGGCGGAGCCGGAAAGAGCCTCGTGAAGCTTTTAAGGCGCTTTCAACAATGGGTATGTTGCTCGTTTTGTTTTACATTGAGTTCGGCTTGTCGGTATCTATATTTGGCGTCAGTATTTTTAGGACCACATACGTCTCATTAGCAATTTTACTGGCGGGCTTGCTAATTTCTGAAAAACGGCGTTTAGCATCTGCTGCTCCAATTGCATGATTCTTTGATAAAGGTGCTTCGGCATCTGACGATTCATTGAATATTGTCCTGATTTGTAATGCAAGACTCCCCGTTTTCGCCTACGGCGGCACAGAGCGGGTGGTTTGGGATTTGGCGAGAGCACTTAGCGAAATGGGCCATCGCGTTCATTTGCTTGCAGCTGAGGGGACTACATGTGCGTTTGCCGAAGTCTCTTTCATCGATTCCCGTCGAAGTCTAAAACTGCAGATAACGGAAAATACTTACCTTGTTCACTT
>VGIH01000185.1 GCA_016867965.1 Betaproteobacteria bacterium
CGCCGCTCCACCGCGAAGTGAACATCCTCGTCCTCCAGGCCGGGGTTGAACGCGCCGGCGGCAGCCTCGGCCCGCACCTGCTCCAGGCCCTCCACCAGCTGCTCTGCCTCGGCGCCGGTGATTACCCCCGTGCTGGCCAGCATGCGGGCGTGGGCGATGGAGCCGTCCAGGTCCTGCTGGAGCAGGGTGATGTCAAAACCGATCGAGGCGTTGAAGCGCTCGATCGCCGGATGCAGGCACTTGTCAAATCGCTGACTCCATCTACTGCCCGGGAATTTACTTGCCATGAAAGTTTGACGTGATTATGGGTGCTGATTGCAACGGAAAAGTTTAGAACGAGCCTAGAATCTCGGGGAGGAATGATTGGCATTAGTCTTTAGCAGGCAAAACATTGAACGCTGAGTTACTAGCACAGTTAAACGACTATGGTTGGTTATGCTTTAAAACCTATCGCGCACCAGTAAGGAGCTTTGTCAGAAAAACTGATATTTTTGAGACCACTTTTCTTTAGCATTGTTAATATTTGTTCTTTACTAAAGCGCGATTCCAAAGGCGTTCCAAACTTATCGCGGGAATCAGTTCTTAAGGTCTTTAAGCTAGATTTTGCATAATAGAGTAATAGAAAGTTTTTATGGTCAGATCCAGCAATACGGGACAAAATGCCAGAAAATCTTGAAACCGGAAGATATACTAGAAAGGCTATTAGATCTGTAGTAAAGGACTTTAAATTAGGCGGCAGCCGACAAATCAAAAGACGCAGCATATTGGAGACTTGCCAAAACAATCTATACCAATACGGTCTATTGTCAAAGGAATAATACAAATAAACTAGGAATGGCGCGCCAGGCTTTAATAATGAAACACAATAATTTATCGAGGATTGAACATCTGGAACATGATGGAGAACGCCTAGGCTGTAGCCAAAATCTTGACTATTTACCTTAATTGGGCAAGAGTTTGCGGTGCCACGATAGAAAACAGTGTTTTGGCAAGCAGCTAGGTTCCTTTTGGCTACTTCCAAGGACGATGATGGGTCAACACAGTTGAGACGACCAACGCGTGGGGCAACGAAACAAGCCCACCGCCCAGATCCACACCCCATATCAAATCCCTCAGCATTAGCAGGCAGCGCATCCCATGGAAATATGTGAAAATAATCATGAAAAATGCTCTCCAACTCGCGGCGAGGAATATCGCTTTGATCAAATTTACTCCATTCATCGCCAAAACTTGCGACAGTAGGAGGATGCAAGTTGTTGTCAATCATTGCATTCACAGGGGTGAGCTTGTTTGATTATAGTCGCCAACAAACAGGCTGCTTTATCCAAAGAGAAATTTTGCTCAATTAACTGTCTGGCACTAAGTCCCATTTGCTTTCGAAGTGGGCTATCGAAAGCTAATCGGTAAAGCGCTTGAAACCATTCGGATGTGGTGGTAGCCAGAAACCCGCAATCTCTAGAGATGATATCGGCATTTACACCTACAGGTGATGCTACGACAGGAATACCACAAGCCATATATTGAATCAGCTTATACGCACACTTGCCCCTTGCCCAGCCTGTGTCTGGAAGCGGCATGACACCTACATCAAAATTACACATGGTATCTCGTTCAAAATCCAACCTCCATTCCTCATGAAATACTTGTAATCCCTTAATTGGAAGAATTTTTGCTCCCACTACAATTAATTTTACAGGCAATTCAGCAGCAAGCATCTGCAAAGGCTCAATTATTAATTGCAGATATTTAGCTGTAGATGGAGTTCCAACCCAGCCAATCACAAAATGAGTGTTAACGACAATTTTAGACTGATCATCTTTGGGCATGATTCGTCTAGTATCAACGACAGACGGAAGAACAAACACATTTTTATTAAAATCTAATGCATAGTCTGATAAAACTTTGCTGCCAGCGCAAACCGCTGATGCGCTTTTAATAAAATACTCAAACTTTGATCCCAGAAATGGTGCCAGGAATTTTAACTTGCCTGTCCTGTACTTTAAATAAAAGGCATCATCAAAATCATATATATATTTCTTTTTCCTCAATAAACAAATCTCCAGCCAAGATGGGCAGAAAGGCAAAAGCTCGCAGTTAACAATCAGCAAATCATGCCTTGAAAATAGAATCAAAATTATCCGCATAATATAGGCAGAAATAAGATCCAGTGCAGAAAACGAATTTCCCGCGTAGCGGTCGATTATATATTTGTTATTATGGAACGACTGGATCTCAAGATTTACACCTAGACTGCTCAATGGTTTTTTGTATTGAGAGAGCCTTACCCTATGGCTAGCAGCCTGGGAACCGTATAAGGCTAATCCCAATACTGATAATTTATGCTGCACGTGAGGCTTGCGAAGGATAAGTTTCTCAAACTGCCAAAGGCAACTGGCTTAAGTTGACTTGCTTCACATCGCATTTCAGAAATCGTTCTGTTAATACTAGCAAAATAGTCACTTGTTCACCTGCAACGATTTAGCGCTCGATCGCCGGGTGC
>VGIH01000186.1 GCA_016867965.1 Betaproteobacteria bacterium
AGGTACGCTGGCGAGGCAAGCTGCTGGATGCTCACTACGATGAGTTCGTCGTGATGACCAAGGTGTGGAATATGCCAGGTCCGGTACCAATTCCTGTCACGCAGATTTGTGAGAAAGGCCGGATGGATTGGAGTCAATTACCTGATGGATCAGGCAAACGACTCGAATACCCAGCGCCGGTGCTCGAGATTATGCCGGGTGAACATAAACACTAAGGACGATCATGAAGTCTTTTGTTTTATCTCTCAAGGTAGCCACAGCGCTCTGGTTAGTTTGTAATTATGCTTCTGCCAATGGGAACGATAGTGTTGCCATCACTAAAATGATGAAATCAATGTTCGACGAAGCGGATGCACCACTTTCCGTGGATGCGGTGACAGCTTCATCTGAATATAGTTTGGCGTCGTGGACCCAGCAATCCAAAGGCGGAAGAGCGCTCTTGAAAAAAGCCGGGACGAAATGGGAAATTGTGGTCTGTGGTGGTAAAGACTTGTTGCAGACGACCGCACTTGAAAAAGTGGGTTTAAGTCATCAGCAGGCTCACAAATTAGTGGCGGATCTCAAGAAAATAGAGAATCAACTACCGGTGAGCAAGCGCCAGCAATTTGATTCTTTCCAGCTAGGCGAACAAAGTCATCACGGATCACATTAAGCAACCGAAGTGAAGCTGCAGCGTTTTCACCTGCTGCAGCTTCAGTCAAGCACCGGTGACTCCACTCCCAGCATTTTTTACAGAAGCGGCGAGGTGGTGTGTTGCATGTAAATTTTCGGGTAACTTTTTATGTCTCCCGCGCTCCATACTGCAAAATAAAGTTGAGGTATTGTTTTTGAGGCGCTTTGGGAGGAAAAAATTGGGCGAGATACAGGTTATGAAATTCGTGATGAAGATATTGAAAATGCTGACGCACTTTAACATTGGCGCAACTTTGGCACTTTTGATGTGGATGTTTTCACATCTGATTACGTCTACTGGAAGTAAGTTCGGTTAATGATTAAAACGGACAATGTCATAATCCACCAAATGGAAAATATTTTTTTCATAGCCTTAAACGTCTCAGGTGCGGTGAAATTCTATCCCTGTAAATTTTGAGTGGAAAAATTCCAGGCAGCCAGGGCCCTAATCATGAGAATAAAGCTAAAGAAAAACTACTCGCTCGCACCCCATCAGATGATGCTCGCGATTGGCATAATCGTCAGCACATCGTTAATTATCGGCGCTATTTTTTTACTGATGGGTGAATATCTCGTCTTGCCGTTTGTGCTTCTCGAAATTGGTATAGTTGTTACTGTGTTTGTAATTCATGTAAGAAGCATATGTGATTTTGACGAACTAGAGTTGCATGATCAGCATTGGATTGTTCGCCAAGAGCGCAGCGGCGTCTTGAGCGAATAAAGGTTAAATAAAGGTTACTTCGCACTAGATAAGAAAGTATTACCTAATGCTACGCTGACAGTTCACACAAGAACGCAAACGATTGAATTTGCCGAATGGCTAAACGCAAAAGACCGTGAAGTGCTCTTTGATCAACTACGCAGAAATCTACATCCAAGAAATTCGTGAGCAAAAGTCACAATTTGATCGCCGGCTCCTGGTGTGCCACCATCGTGAGTAAAACTTTATCGCTCCGCTTCGCAGCCAATATTGCGGAGAAAGTCCTGCGTACTCCGCTAACTGCACTAATCCTTATATCTTCAATTGCCGTCTCCAGTTGCAGCGATAACGCTACTGAATTTAACTCAATTGACATTAGCGGGGCGATCTATGGTCAGGGCTTCAATATCCGTGATCAGAACGGTGTACCCCGTCGCTTGAAGGACTTTGAGGGCAAGATAGTTGTTCTTTTTTTGGCTATACCCATTGTCCCGACGTATGCCCAACCTCGTTGAGCGAGCTGGTGAAGGTAAAGCAACTGCTTGGTGTGCAAGGAGAGCGGATGCAAGGCTTGTTCGTGACTGTGGATCCGGACCGAGATACGCCGGATGTTCTCAGGGCATATATGGGAGTTTTCGATAGTTCATTTATTGGATTGATACCCACACAGGCCCAACTCAAAGAAATTGCGGATGACTTTAAAATTTACTTTAAGAAAGTTGATGGTAAGTCGCGTACGTCTTCCACGATGGATCACTCAGCTGGAACGTACATCTATGATGCACGCGGCCACTTACGGCTTTATGCTAAATATGGAATGGATGCGGCCAGTCTAACGCACGACATTCAGATTCTTCTGAGACAAACTCGTTGATTATTAGCCAAGGAGCATGTGATGAAACGAAACTATTTTTTTCTAACTGCGGTGTTTTTCAGTCACGCGACATTAGCCCAAACTGTCACGGTTTCCGATGGCTGGGTACGTGCAACTGTTCAAGGTCAACGTGCAACCGGCGCCTTTATGAGGCTCACCGCCAAGGAGTCTGCAAAGCTAGTAGCGGGAAGCAGTTCTGCCGCTGGTATTGTCGAAATACATGAAATGAAGATGGACAACGATGTC
>VGIH01000187.1 GCA_016867965.1 Betaproteobacteria bacterium
TTTTACTCGGGGCGCATGATCTCTGCTATCGATTCCGCTGTTTTTTTAACTGAAGCGACTGGACTCGCCATGGTCGAATCGCTTTCATCATCGGTAAGAGAGGCTTATTGCGCTGGTAGTTATCTTGATATGCAGTTTTTTAATTTATTTAACGAGCGCATGATCGTTCTAAAAAAAATCGAGACTTTTTATGGCGGTATTCTAAGCGCATTCCCTAAAGTCAAAGTAATAGTGCCTAATTTGCTTGATGGTCACTCTCAGACCGTTAGGCGCTTGTGTATGAAAATGAATGTAGATCTAGTGGTTCTTCCACACGGTTTTCTTGGTTATGCTCAACGTTCAGGCTATATTTACGGAAGATATCATGTCGGGTCAATTTTTTCTGTGCACGCTCTCAATAGCCAACGATTTCCTAGGGACAGAATTACTCTGTGCCGCAAGGTTGATGCACCTAGAGAGTATCCGGTAGCATCGCATCAATCGACGATTGCTGGATGGAAAACCAATAAATTTAGGGTGTTGATTGTTTTCGATCCAGCGTCTGATACAGATAAAAGAATCGCTGTTACTTTGGCTAGTCATATTGGATTATCTGCTCAGTTACGAGGTCTTAAGGCATGTTCGAGTTTAATAGATTTTTGTGATGTTGATGTCCTATTTAAACCTCATCCAAGCATCCCGGAACGCGAGCTTTATCATCTGGCGGATCCAAGGATTTTATCGAGATGCCTGCCTCCATTAGCTGATTTGTTTTATTTCGCTGACAAGGCTGATCTTGTAGTGTGTTTGAATTATTTGGGTGTTGCTTTGAAGCATTTATCTCAGTTGCGAAAACCGATTATACATTTTGTTACGAGCGCCAGAATCGGGTATTTCTCAAATATGGGCCATGATTTTGATAGTGCTCCACTGCTTGATGCGGGCATGGTTGTTCGAGAGCCTTCAGAACTTGTTGAAGCGGTGCATCGATGTACTCTTGATACCAACACATTGGATCGTTTACGTAGCCAGTCAGACCAGTTTTACAAAGCCTGGTTCGACACATTCGAGTTGGAGAGCTGATCTCAGAAACTTGCAATTATTAACCCCTTAAAATGCTTCGAGACCCCCATCATTAGTAGGTTTGAAGAGTTATTCAGGACGTGCCAGTGAAGCTCAGGCGTCCCCGCTTCTTTGTCCATGTTTGGCAGCTCCGAACAGCCATATTGCTTGTAAAAACCCCGCTTCCCAAAGGTCAAAGTTATGTTGATGGCGGCTTAAAATTTTTTTTGGTCGGCCTACTGAAGGAGATAAAAATATAACCAAGTATAAGGAGCGAGTTCTGTCATCTAGGGACCATTTATTTACGCGTATTATTACCAAAAATTTTGTTCCTCCTTTAAAATAAATCAGACCTCTGCGCTTGGAGAAATGGAAACAAAAATGTCGAAAGTCGTTCACGGGATTGTGGGGTGGAATATTCCTGAATATACATGTAATGCAATCGACTCTGTTATTACTAATCGTATTAAAACAGAGCCACTTTATGTGTATATAACAGGAGGTGGACGTGGGGAATTCGAACTTCTGAGAGATCGGTGGTCAAACATATCTTTAGTATTTTTTGAATATATCGAGCACGATACTGATTTGGTAAGTAAAACTGGAGCGCTTTACAAAGGCTACACAGCGCTCTTCTCTGTAGCGCGAAATTCAGGGTATGAATTCATTAACTTAATGCAAACTGATATGCAACTCATGTGGTGGGATGAGGAGATAGTGAATCACTACCTATCACTTCTTGGAGAGTTCAAGAAGGGCATTGTCGTGATTACAGACTTTCCGCGTAAGGGATCTAGTCCCGGGATGTATAAGTGGGAATCAGAGGGAAACTTTGTGAGCAGCAAAGATCAGAAAATATTTTATTTTGCAGGGCATGGCGACTGGGGGTTTTTTAGTATCAATAGATTTTTTGAGGAGGGCTTGGTGTGGGCGAACGATGAAACATATGTTCAGCGTATATCGGCTTCTATTGGGCTACTAAGTTTACTATCTAGGGTTCCGTCTGTAGCACCAATTCCATGGCCTGCTGTTATCCGAAAAGGAAAGATTTATGGCGTAACCGCTCGGGGAAACGAACGCTTTCTGCTTAACACGATCCCAAATGCGCTTGCATTTCTTAAGTCTTCGCAAAATCATGAGATTTGGTATGAAGATATCATTCGCACGTGGGGCTGGTGGTCCTTTGAGCCTGCATGGGCGACTTGCTTTACGCTTGCATATTTTAGACGTCTTCGTATCACCTTGAGAATGCACGGAGTTGAAAGCATTCGTTGGACAAGATTCGGGTTTGCAGACCGGAGGCTCCCTCCATTCAGCAATTTTAGACCTCGAATCGCCGACCTTGTTTTGGTTATAGTGGGTGTCATCTATAGCTTTCTGCATAAAAAAGCGCCTAAATTTTTGCGTCATCTTCAGGGATTAAAAAAACTATTTACT
>VGIH01000188.1 GCA_016867965.1 Betaproteobacteria bacterium
TGAGAAAAATATTCTAGTAGATCATCAATCGAATTTGGTTCTTATCGATTTTAAGTATGCATTTACATCTATGACTGGTTTACATGCGACAATAAACCCAATGAAGTCGGCATGTATTAATGATGCTCGAAGCATTGAAATTTTAAAGCAGAAGATTCAAAACTTTGTTAGTTGCAATACGGTGCCAACAATTTATAACCCAAATGTTGACAAATTTATCGCGACAGAATACTGCAAAGCATTTAACAAGTATGCCCAGCCACGCACAGTAAAGAAGACCATTCAACGTGGAGCAGAGCATTTTTTAAAAATTATCATTGATCGTAGCGGATTTACTCCACAAAGTAACCTAAATGCTGAAGAATCATTTTTCTTTAGTATCTCAACAAAATTCGGTGCAGAGCTCGAGTTTGCACGTGGACAGGTGGATTTGTAGTCCCCCCTGTCAAGTAGACAGTGAAGATGTACAGTTTTCTGCTTGTTGCCTGAACAAACTGGGTGACAACTTTCCCAGTGCTCCATGGGGGCGTTCTTCGTTAGAGACTGTGATCCAGTCGTCGGTGATTTCTCGAACCCGACCCAAGTCTTCAAACAGATAGGCATCTAAGACCTCGTGCCCATAGGTTCTGTTGAACCGTTCGATAAAGGCGTTCTGGCTGGGTTTTCCGGACTTGATGTATCGCAGCTCGATGCCCTTGTCTTCGCACCACTCAAACAATGCTGCACTTCGTAGCTCCGGGCCGTTATCTAGCCGTATGGCTTGCGGTAGACCGTAGATCTCCCCGAGTTGTTCCTGGGTGCGGATGACACGGCCTGCAGACAGACTGGTATCGATCTCAATAGCCAGGATTTCGCGATTGGATTCGTAGATGATGTTCAAGGTTCTGAAGGGCTTGCCGTAATAAAGAGTGTCATGCATGAAGTCCAGAGCCCAGGTGATGTTTTTTTGGGTCGGGGCGATCAGCGGCTGCCTGGGTAGCTTTGGCAGTCTGCGCTTGGTTCGCCGTGGCAAATTCAGCCGCATGCCGTTGTAAGCCCGCCAGACTCGCTGGTGGTTCCACAGATACCCGTTGTTACGCATCCAGTTAAAGCACAGCCCAAAACCCCAGCGACCATGCTTGGCTACGATCTGGTTCAGCACGTCGACTACCGGTGCATCCCGTTGGGCCTGATCCATGGGTTTGCGGTAATACGCCGCCCGAGACAAGCCCACGCAGCCACAGGCTCGGTAGATGGGGAGCTTCCCATCTGCCCGCTAGGTAATCCACCGCTTCTCGCTTTCTGGCTGGCATCGAAGCTTTTTTGTGATCAGCCCCTTCATCGCCTTGTTCTCAAGGGTCAGGTCAGCCACGATTTGCTTGAACTCCGCTAGCTGCCCCTCGAGCTCCTTAATCCTTTTGAGCTCCGAGGCATCCAGCCCGGCGTACTTGGCGTTCCACTTGTAATAACTGGCCGAGCTGATGCCGTGCTTGCGAATCACATCCCCCAACGGCAACCCAGCGTCTGTCTCTTTCAAAATCGCCACAATCTAGCTTTCCGTAAACCGCGCCTTTTTCATGCAAAACCTCCTGTCGTTAAATACTGCCAAACAACAGAAAATTCCGCACCCGCAATATCTTAATTTAGGCGAAGACTACACTTACACCAGTTCATACATTTTTGACCAATAAATAGAAAAATCAATAAATTAACTTCTAATTGCGATGGGGTCAGTCAGATCCTCGACGAAAAGATGTTTACAGAAAGTAAGCGAATGAAAGGTGCTTGCGATTCAAAATCGACACTTTCCCGAACTAACCCTTCTTTTTTACCGAGCTAGCATAATGAACTTACCGTAAGGCCGCCCAAGCATGATCAATCATAACTTCCAGATCGCTTAAATAAGGGCGCCATTGCAATCTCGAGCGCGCTGCATTTATATCGGCGACTAAAATTGCAGCATCCCCTAGACGACGATTCTCGTAGGTGACAGAAATAGTCTTGCCTGTTACATTTTCGACTGCTTTAATTACCTCTAAAACTGATGCACCCCTCCCACTTCCTAAATTAAAGCTACCTCCTACCTCTCCAGAAAAAAGATAGTCCAAGGCTAATAGATGTCCACGACAGAGATCATGTACGTGAATATAATCCCGGATACACGTTCCATCAGGTGTCTCGTAATCACACCCATAGATACTAATACTAGGTTTCAATCCGGACGCGACTCGCAAAAGAAGCGGAATGAGATGTGTCTCGGGTTCGTGTCGCTCATATAGCACTCCCTCAGGGTCTGCCCCGGCCGAATTAAAATAACGCAGACAAACGACTTGAAGTCCATACGCCGAAGAATAATCGTCCAGGATCTGCTCAAGCAGCAATTTGCATCTGCCATATGGATTCAGTGGGTTTTTTCGATCCGTCTCTTTAATTGGTGTGGTGATCGGATTGCCATATACTGCAGCCGTCGAGGAAAAGACAAGCTTATCTACC
>VGIH01000189.1 GCA_016867965.1 Betaproteobacteria bacterium
AGGTAAGGAAACACCTTGTGCTGCGGGTTTCTCTGACTGGTGCCCGGCTGCGGCGCCAGTGCCGAGATCCCCATCTTGCGCATCAAAGAGCGAACATGCAAACGACCGACCTCATAGCCTTGCCTGACCAACGCCCGGCAAAGCTGGCGTGATCCCATAAACGGGAAGTCCAGATGCAGCTTGTCGATCGCACTCATGAGCGTCAGATCATGCTCGCTGGTCGGTTTGGGGAGGAAATACACAGCGCCTCGACTAATATTTAACAGCTCAGTTTGGCGGCTCACACTCAAGCTGTGGGTACGGTCAATCATTTGTCTGCGCTCAGCAATCCCACCTAGGTGAGCGCACGTTCTAAAAAATCAATTTCCAAAGCCTGCTGCCCGATATTCTTGTGCAGCGGTCCCAGATCGACTGGCCCCGGTTCTTTCGATGCCGTTCCAAAGACCCCGGCCGCATTGGCCAGTAACTGCTTCTTCCATTCGGTGATCTGGTTGGGGTGCAGCTCGAATTGCTGGCACAGCTCGGCCAAGGTCTTGTCTTTCCGAAGCGCCGCCAATGCCACTTTGGCTTTGAACTCAGGACTAAATACACGGCGGCTACGCCGCCCGGATGATTTGCTCATAAAGGCCTCCTGCCCAGGCACCCTTGCCAAGGCTAAAAACCCCAATAATGCACTTATCCGGACTGTTCAGTTTTGCCGAGCCACTTCTCATTGACAAGTTGTGGCACCCAGATGAGTAAAGCGGCAAAGACGGATAGGAACCACTTCATCCAAATCATGGAAGTTCCTACCTGGTCAATAGGCATGAGATAGCGTGTGGGGATGACCAGGCAGGCGTTCATTAATAGTCTATTTGAGCGGTGACAGTACCTGTGTAAGTACCCTTACTCAAACTATTTTGGCCCTTGGCGATTTTTCCGCAAACAATATAGTCTTGGGCGACATAACCAGTGAACGTAAGCAGTTGTAATCTGTTGCCTGGATCCGCAGCCGTACCCGCACCCGGATTTGCACCCCATAATTTTGTCAGGCTGGTATCGACGCATGCAGTGGTACCGTTGGTCGGCTGGTACAGTGAATAGGCAATAGTTTCAGTACCGTTCGCCAACGTCCGATCTGCGACATTATCTCCACCACCCAACAATGACATGATTGGTGTATCACCTTTGATGCAAGTCACGCGCAGAGTCCCTTGATCGTACTTATCTTGATCAGGAACATAGGCACCAAAGTCAATATCCGAGGCGACTTCAATTTTGCAACTGGATTCAACTCTCGCCGTAACATTCAATGTGGCCGTTACAGTATTGTTCGCGTGGACGTAACCTGTCGATGCAAGCAAAGTGAGAGAAGATAAAAGTGCAGCTGCCTTGATTTTTTTCATGTTCAGATCCTTTAAACGAACGGTGAAGGGACCTGAATTTTAGAAATTTGAGTGCCGATTTGTTTCGAATGAGATATGAAATTATGGAATAAAATTATACATAAGAAATTTTAATTTTAAAAGTATATTTCTCATTAGATACCTCATGAAATAAAGGAACATCTTTAATTTGAATATTTTTCATCGATATTTGTTGTAATTTCTAAACAAATAAAAATTGAAATATTTGTTGGAAAACAACGCATATTTTTGAAGGCCATTTTCAGCTGAACGAAATTTCAATGTTTTTCGCATCGTAATTTCACACTACAAATTACACACGAAAAATATTTTTTGAGAATTTCTTTCCTGCGCAAAACAATGCCCCATGAGGGATCGTCGAAATACGTGCAGTCACACACAACCGCAAGCGTTGATAAGGATTGGGATCTTAGGTGCAGCGACGTAATCCGCGCGTTTGGGCAGATGTAGTGATATCGGTTCTGATATCGCTATATCTTCAAGCGGTGTTGTGCCGGCTCGTTTTAGCCAGCCGACCTCAAAGACCTGCCGCCGGCAATTGCCGGGGCAGTCTCTGCAAGAACAGGAGAGGTAGTTTCTGTTTTAGCTCAGGAGTTGAATGCCTTGCCTTCGCCTGCGAGTTTTTCCAGCAGCGGCGCTGGCTTCCAGGCTTCCGGATGGCTACCTTTTGAATACTTGCGAATCGACATCAGGACATTAGGTAGGCCAACTGTATCTGCATAGAACATAGGACCACCGCGGAACAGCGGGAATCCGTAGCCCGTCAGATAAACCATATCGATATCGGAGGCACGCATGGCGATCCCCTCTTCCAGAATCAGCGCGCCCTCATTGACCAGTGCATACACGAGTCTTTCAACGATCTCTTGCTCGCTGATTTTGCGCCGGGCCATACCCAACGATGCAGAGTGAGCGATGATCATTTGATTGACTTCATCTGAAGCATAGGCTTTGCGATCACCGGGTTTGTAGTCATACCACCCTGCCGAGGTTTTTTGACCAAAACGTCCCTTTTCGCACAAGAGATCTGCAACCTTCGAGTAGGTGACTTCAGGCTTTTCT
>VGIH01000190.1 GCA_016867965.1 Betaproteobacteria bacterium
TCCAACACCACGATGACCCCTGTTTCGACGGACACCCAAATTAGGGCACTGCAAGCCATTGTTGAGCATTGTGTTTTGCAGATTAGCCAGCTCTTCTAAGCCGTAGGTCGCAGGTTCGACTCCTGCTGGGCAGGCCAATTCTGGGCGATTTCAACAGTGTTGATTGTGCCAATCGTGGCTGAGATTGGCGACCCTTGAGACCCGTGGTGGTGGAGCTGAGTCACCGGGTGAAATCTACGAGACTACGGGCATCCGGTGGAATGATGTGGAACTTGTCGGGAAACCCGACAACATCAAACTAGTGTCTAAAAAAGTGATAAATAATTAAATTTAAGTTACCACTAAGCTAGTCAATAAATAACGCTTGCTTTACGAATTTGAAAACCTGGTTATTGTTTATCCAGTGCAATTCCACCCTTCTTAATAATAGCAGTCCACTTTTTAATATCTGATGCAATCAATTGCGTTACCTCTTCGGGGGGTCCAGATATCGGATCTGCACCGAGTTCGGCAAATTTGGCTCGAACCGTTGGATCCCCCAAAGCTTGATTAACCTCTTTATTTAACTTATCAATGATTACCTTTGGTGTTCCCCGAGGCGCTATTAATGCAAACCAGGCGGCGGATTCATACCCTTTTATTCCAGCCTCAGCAGCTGTTGGAACGTCAGGCAGGGCAGTTAAACGCCTATTTGATGCTACTGCCAACGGTTTCACCCGGCCACCAGCAATTTGCCCAGATACATTTGGCAGTAATTGAAAGCTAATCGGAACCCGTCCAGCCACTAAGTCCGTGACCATATTGGCCGTGACGCGGTAGGGTACATGGGTCATCTTTGCCCCAAGTAATTGTTCGTAATAAGCACCCGCTAGATGTTGCGAACTGCCATTACCGACCGATCCATAGCCTACATCTGGAGTCTTGCGAATATAGTCGTTCAGTTGAGCTATTGTATTGATATTTAATGTTGAGCTGACAACAATAACGTTGGGTAACACCGCAAATAAGGCGATGGGTTGAAGATCTTTTTCAGGATCGTAGCCAAGGTCTGGATTAAGTATTTTATTCACCGCCAAGGGGCCTGATGTGCTTAATCCAATTGTATATCCATCTGGGTCTGCTTTAATCACAGCAGAGGTACCAACGTTACCACCGGCAGCAGGGCGATTATCAAATACAAAACGAATATTATTATTGGTACTTACTTTATCTAAGAGTACACGGGTAACGACATCACTAGCACTGCCAGCTGAGAATGGGACAATGACAGTGATGGGTCTGTTTGGGTATCCTTGAGCATGAGTAAGGCTCGAAGAAATAAACGATATCAGGCCAATAAGAAAATAACGAAGATATTTAATTTGCATGATCAACCACCTTTCCTGTTATTGAACCAAATCGTTCGGTCATGACTTGCTCAAGAGGCATACTAGCAGAAGTATGTGCCCCACCACCACGGATACAGTATTCAGCCGCCTTTTTGGGCGCTAGAGGCTCAATTCCTTTTGCATAGTTATTAGCTTCTTGCAATAGTAATTTTCTAAATCGAATAATTCCAATATCGGTTGGTGTGAGATTTTCTTTAGTTCGATCAACGATATAGCCTTGACTCTCTTGCGCCATCTGATCCTGCTCGGCTATCCCCTTTACCCCCGTAAAGGAGATATTTTTTTGATCATCACGGCTCATTAGGTAATTGTTACTCCGATTACGGATTGGGACATACCCAGGCCCCAATTCAGCAAACTGACCATAACCCCCAATTTTGTACGTTTGAAGTTCATCGGCTGGAATAGGTCGATCTGGATTCCAGGCATAGACATAAGCCCAACAATGATGATCATCAATTGGTACCCACGTATAACCGTAATAAGTCTCATTTGGCATCGCCGACGGTGTTATTGAGTGCGTTGGTAACATAAACTGTGTCAGGCGCCAGTAATGATCACCGGGATCTGCATTTCTAGCGCCACCGATCATAAAGCCTACCGCATGCTCAATAATTGAGAAGCGGGGTGCAGGATCATTTCGAAGCCACCGAATTCTCTTTTCATCAGCCGCAATATTTGTGCTGTCATCTTTTGTAAAACTGGGGGCTGGCATATGAAGAAAAGAAAAATGGGCGGTATCTAAGGCGCCTTCCATCGAGTGAGTCCAATTGCACTCAACTAAGCGCTTGGTTACATAGCGATGAGTTTGTGGCACTAAACCAACTTCAAGTTGGGGAAGTTCCGATGGCTCTTCATTTTCTGGACCCATATATGCCCAAACCATGTCGGCAAATTCACGGGTAGGATATGCTTTAATTTTGATCTTGCCATGGTAGGCGGCATCTTTAGGTACATTAGGCATGTCAATGCAATTGCCATGGACATCATATTTCCAACCATGGTAAACACAACGTATTCCGCATTCCTCATTTCTTCCAAAAAATAAATCTGCACCGCGATGAGCGCAAAAG
>VGIH01000191.1 GCA_016867965.1 Betaproteobacteria bacterium
TAAACGGCATTCGTTCTCTGCTTGGGAGGACATTCACGGCGGTATGGATCTTGATTGGGCCATCGCCGTCGCAGCTAGAGCGAAATCAGATGGGGTGCTTGCAGCTCGCGTGATTGATGATGCAGCACGCTCAGTTTATTCTTGTTGAATTGAACCGTCATCAAAACAGCGAAGCATTTACTGAGATAAATTCTATAGTTGATCAAAATCTACGGTGAAGGCTTTAGCACTTGGCTTTCCCAACTCTTGCTTATCGTACGGAACTTCAATAACCCCTTGCGGGAGGCGTTTGTGTTGTATTACGAAGTTGGTCAGAAACAGTCGGAGCGAGTGTACTCCCAATGGCGGGATGACATATCCTGCACCTGGGTAGTAACGCTTAGATTTGCCGAAACTATAGTTGTCGACAAGTCTTGTGATCGCATGAAAAAACGGCGCTAGACCTTCCTGCTGGGCACGCTCTTTCTTTGCTCTTTTCTCAGCTTGCACCACCGCTCGTTTTAGGGAATTCAAAAGATCATTTTCCGAAGCAAGTCTACGGGGTAGGATGGTTTCAATATCGTCGACTGAGATACCGTTTTTTTCGATTAGAGCTAGTAGCCTGTCTCCCCACTTGCAAAGCTGAATGCCGTCAAGCGAAACTTTTTCAAGGAAAGGTAGAAGTACTGAGTCAGGGATTTTGCCCATCAACCGTGAAGTAGTCTTTCCACCTTCATCGAATGACCATGCACAAGAAAGCACAATCGACGCTGAGACACTGAGATGTTGGCCTTTGATAGTGTTCCAATCGATCTCAACCCTTGAACCTTCTATGCGACTTATGCGTTGCAGAACTTCACCAAAGGTGGGTTGACCCGCAATGACCGTGGTGCACTCTGTAGCTAGTTCAGTGCCCCAAACCCAAATTTGTGTGGCATTTTTGCCCTTATAAACGGCAAGCTCTGACTCTGAGAAACCGCTCATACTCGCGGCTGAACCTGCTCGAACGATTGCCATTTGTTTAAAAGCTTTATATTTTGATAGTGCCTTTTTGGGTTTAACAGTTGATTCCATTAAGAACCAGGCATACTCAAAATCAGTAATCTCATCCCAGCCTTGACTAAGGCAAAACTGTCTGGCAAGTTTTAGATCTTTGACACCGAATTCAACTTCATCGCGCGCGATTAGCTCGTCCGTTTCGAGGTATTCACCGTCAACTAAGCCGAGGATCTTGCGGCCATCAATTACGTCGGGAATAACCAGTTCGCCGTCTTCGCTGTAGCGATCAGCTTCTGGGATTGCATCCACGCTAAGCCAGTTGTAGACAAACGTGCCAACTCGCCATCGGTCTTCGCTGATTTGCTGAAAGCCAAGGTGCTCTTCCCAAGTAGACACCATCGACGAAAGCTCTTTCGTGAGCAAAAGCTGAACCGACAGCGGCTCGTCGAGTTTTACCGCACGGCTTAGCTGACGTACGTTAAACATTAACCATTGTCTCCTCACCAACCGTCTCTTCTTGCTTGCAGACATGTAAGATCAACTGCACTTTCAAGTTCGTCTGGTATTCGGAAAAAATTTTTGAGGTTACTCCAACCATCATTAGAAAGTATATCCAATGTATAGATCGGTCCGGATTGCCTTCGGAATTTAAGATTTGTACTCATGTTAGATCACTTACGTTGATGGCGAGCTCGCGAGTGAATCATTATTTCGATAGAAGGAGTTTGCTAGTTACGCAATACGAAAATGGCAACCATTTTCATCGGTCTCAATGCGAAGTCATTCCCATGCGAGACCCTTACTGCGTAAAAAGTGTGGTTTTACCGATAGGAGTATGGACAGTCAGATGTTCGTGGGACGGTAACTTGATAGCGAACCAGCGCTGGTCTAACGCCTTACAGCACCATTGATTTCCTTATCGGTGGCCCAAATAGTTTTTTTGAGCTTGCCCCGCATTCACTACGCGTTACAGATCGGGCTTGGCAATCAGGCTGAAGCTGCCGTTAGCAAACTACGGCGACTAAGGAGGGAAGAGCAGTTGCGTGCCGATCCCGGCTGGCAGGAACGTGTGAAGGGTATCGATCAGCAGATTGAGGGCGTGATGCGGGAGGTGAATCGGGGGGTGGGGCGGTAGGAGTCCGAGGGTTTGCTAAACACTATTGACGTTCATTACCAACTTCACTTAGCTGCCTAACTTCAATCAAATGAAGCTTGAACTCATCTAAAAATGGTTGCTCGCAAGATGAGCTAAAGAAGTAGCCATAGCGTTCTAGTCCCTGCAGGCTAAGCATTTGGGAAAAGATTCCATCGACGCTGTTCGAACCGTCTGAAATAATGTAACCAATCGAGGAGAATTTCGACATCAGAAGACTCATGAATTCATCACCAAAGACCTGAATCCCGCTTCCTCCTTCACCTGAGGAATCTCTTCGATAAAAAAACGTTGTTAATTTTGGTGAGTTAGCGAGCAGTTTCCATA
>VGIH01000192.1 GCA_016867965.1 Betaproteobacteria bacterium
TCCAAACAGGAAAACGGCAATGTACTCATTACGGCCCTTCACGCGTAGGACTGAACTGGTTTGACCATTATTTAGAATCGAGTTAAATTTAGTAGCAACCGGTTGAAAATCCGCTTCCTTGCTTATCGATTCCAGGCTTTGTAAGACAAGCACAGCGTCCTTCCAAGGCCCTTGATTTGGTTTGCCCTCAATTCCGAGGCCCGCAATGATGGTGCTATCGGATACCGATTGCGGAAGAGTTCCTGAAGCCTCTGCTTGGTTAATCACTGCTTTGGCAAGCGGGTGTTCGCTACCCAGTTGCAATCCAGCTGCGCTCGCTAAAATTTCGGGTATTGGGGGTTGGTTACCAAACGGGATAATCTCCAAAAGTCGAGGCTCACCTATTGTTAAGGTCCCAGTTTTATCAAATGTAACAATATTGATTCGATGGGCAAGCTCTAGGACTTGGGGATCTTTAATGAGGATCCCATGGCTAGCTGCGACACCGGTACCAGCCATGATAGCTGCCGGTGTGGCTAACCCGAGGGCGCAGGGGCAAGCAATCACCAGGACTGAAACAGCTCGCAAGATGGCAATACTCGCCGATTCCAGGACTAGCCAATTAATAAGACCTGTCAGAAGGGCAATAAGTAAGATAGCTGGAACAAAGTAGGCGCTAATCTGATCAACTAACTTTTGAATCGGCGCTTTTTGGGTTTGAGCATCTTCGACCAAGAAAATGATTTTGGATAAAACACTTTCGGTCCCAATGGCCTGCGCTTGAACGATCAAAGCGCCATCGCCATTCATTGATCCTCCAATTACCTTCTTGGATACTTCCTTTTTAACAGGGTTACTTTCCCCTGTAAGTAACGATTCATCAACGTGACTGGTGCCGTGAAGTACGATACCGTCAACGGGAATTCGCTCGCCTGGTAACACGACGACTCGGTCGCCTGGGAGCAATTCCTCAATAGGCAATATCCGATAGTTTGCATTTGCGAGTGATTGGAAATCCTGATCAGCATGTAAAACCTTTGCGTCTTCAGGCCATAGTTTTTGCAAAGCCCGAATCGCTTCACCGGTTTGTTTCTTGGCGCGTGCCTCTAGCCATTTACCAAGTAAGACCATGCTAATGATGACGGCTGAACCTTCAAAGTAATACTCATGGGTATGTTCTGAATGCGATAGTAATAAGAAAAGGCTTAGTCCATATGCAGCGCTTGTTCCAATGGCAATTAGCAGATCCATATTCCCAGAACCAGATCGCAATGCATGAAAACCAGCGCGATAAAAGCGCCATCCCAAAACAAATTGCACGGGTGTTGCCAAGGCCAGTTGCCACCAGCCATTGAAAGACCAATGAACCCCAAAAGGCATTAGAAGCATCGGGGCAATTAGGGGTGCGCTGAGTAAAAAACTGATGATCACTATTACTCGGCCATCATCATTCCACGCCATCTCATGCGTACCCTCAGATTCTGTTAATTGATGGATGCGTGCTTCGTAGCCAGTTTTCTGAATTGTCTCAATCAGATCATCAACCGAGAGTGCTGAGTTCGCAATTAATCGAATGCGAGCCTGCTCGGTCGCTAAATTGACGGTAACCTTATCAATATCTGGGACTTTTTGAAGGGCTCGCTCAATCCGTCCAACGCAGGAGGCACAGGTCATCCCTTGAATATCGAGGGTATAAAAAGCTGAGTTAGTTGGTGGCTTAGCCATAAAGAATACTGTACAGTATTAACAAATGAGTATGTAGATCAAAGGACGGTGTTTATGAGATTTACAGTTTCTGGAATGACTTGCGGGGGCTGCATTAAGGCGGTAACGAGGGCGATTCAATCGGCCGATCCGAATGCACAAGTTAAGGTGGATTTACCTACTCAATCCATTGAATTACAAACTGTACTTAGCACCTCCGAGGCTCAAAATCTCATTGAGGATGCTGGTTTTCCGATTGCTAAGACTTTGTGAAATTTTTGGTATCACTGCCAGTTCTGAGTTATTTGTCTTATAGATAGACATTGGTTTTAATTACGCTCTTACATTACTATCATTAAGTAGTAAAAATATTTCAAAGAATTCAGGGTTGGGCAAAGGAGCTCAAGCGCGATGTCTTGGTTTTATGGTTTGCCCTTAAAAATCCTGAAACACCATTGATAGCGAGGGCAGTGGCATTCATTACAGTAGCGTATGCGCTAAGTCCCATTGATTTAATTCCAGACTTTGTACCAATACTAGGTTATCTTGATGACCTTATTCTGATCCCAATCTTTATTTGGATCACAATTAAATTAGTACCCGATGATGTGATGGCTCAATCACGAGAACAAGCCCAACAGTGGTTGAAATCCAATCAACTAAAGCCCAAAAGCTATTTAGGGCTATTCATAATTTTGTTAATTTGGCTTTTATTGATTTGGGTATGCGTCAAGTCTTACTATGGAGATATGGGACAAAT
>VGIH01000193.1 GCA_016867965.1 Betaproteobacteria bacterium
TGCTTGCCGTGACAATGCTTTCTCTAGAGGCTGGCGCAACACTAATCGGGGTTTAGCGCGGATGGATGCACCATCTGGAACGATCTTGGCGTATTCCACTGCACCGGGTAAGTTGGCATCCGATGGGCTTGCTGGGGAGCGTAATAGCCCCTATACCAAAAACCTACTTCGGGCGATTCAACAACCAAGTGTTCCAGTGGAGCAGGTATTTAAAGATGTCCGAAGGATGGTCGTAGAGCAGACGAAGGGTGAGCAAGTACCTTGGGAAAACTCAAGCCTGATTGGTAACTTTGTGTTCAAGCGATGATTAAGAAACTGTTATTTGTTCTAGCCTTTGCATTGCTACCACTCGGTAGCTGGGCGCAGTCGTCGTTACCGCCTTGTCCTGAAAAGGGGGTTAAGAGTGATTGTCTTGGTTATGTAACGCAAAGCGACAGATCCCAATACGTCGGTGAGTTTAAAGATGGAAAAAGAAATGGGCTGGGAATTCAGTATCTTTCTGAAGGGACAGTAGCTTTTGCAGGCAGATGGCAAGAGGATCACCTTTCGATCTCTCTCGCACTCAATCAAAGGGACTTCCCGTTCAAGAAGATTTGGATTACCCCGCCACTGCCGCTACCTGCTCTTGTTTCAAAAAATTTGACCGGCGGCTTTGAGATGAAAATCAGAGCAAATTCAGACATTTTTCCAATTAAAGCTGGCAGGGTGGTATACGTAAGTCCCAAGGGGACTCATCCTGCAACCATGTTGATAGACCATGGAGCAGGCCTTTATTCTTCCTACACTTCATTTTTTGAACCCTTTGGGCAATTTTCAAAGTCAATTGGTGAAGATGTCTCGGAGAGCGATCCTCTAGCTGAACGGATTCAATCAAATCAAGAAACGTTAGTTCTCCAGATTCTTCGTGCTGACAACAGCCTAGGTCAAAATGCTTTTTCAGGTGAATTGAGTTTAGAAAATTTCAATAGCTTTTACATGACTGCAAGACGCCTCGACTTTGACGCTATGGCAATTGCATTTAACGCCGCTTTCGTTGAGCTTGAAGTACCAGACTCCGATACTTCAATCCGGATCAATCATCTTGGGACACTGCATTTGGAACGTGATTTTAGGAAGGGAGATCAAACGAAGTTTCTGTTTCCAATTCATGCTGATCCATATCAACTTGGTGGAAGTGTAAAAGGCTTTTTCTCCTCGCGGCCCATCCCGAGCACACTCCTACAAGTCGACGATTTGAAATGGTCATTTAGGATCGTAGCTTCTTTGGCTGGCTTTGACATTAAACCTACAAAGCAAGAACAAAGTACCTCTTTTGTTCAGAACACCTTTTCTTTTCTTGGTGTTGACTATGGGTCCACCAATCAAACAACGGTAGGTAAAAACACCACACATGAGACCGGGATTCAATTAGAGAGGCAATCCCAAATTTCGACCCCAAGTAATTCCGCATTACTTGTCGAGCAAGAGTTCGCGGTGAATAAACCCACAGAAACCAAGCGGACCGATGAAGAGCGTAACAAAGCAGAGCAAGTCCGAATTGTCGAAGAAAAGCGATTAGCCGATGAAAAGCGAGCCATTGAGGAAAGACGCCTCGCTGAAGAAAAGCGGTTGGCGGAAGAGAAGAAGATAGCTGATGCCAAACGTGCAGACCAAGAGCGAATAGCCAAGGACGCGTTACAGCGTGAACAAAAGCTTGCAGCCGAGGCTAAAGAACGCGAGCGTTTAGCTGCCGAAGCTAGGGAGCGGGAAAGGCAGCTCGCAGAAGCTAAAGAGCGTGACCGCCTAGCAGCAGAGCTAGAGGCGGAGCGAAAAAGGCTGAAAGAATTAGAAATTCGACGAATTGCCGAAATCGACGCCGAACGCCAAAAGAGGCAGGAGTTAGAGGCCAAACTTGCCATCGAAGCGAAAGAGCGTGAACGACTAGCTGCCGAGGTCAAGGAGCGTGAGCGTTTGCTTACCGAATCCAAAGAACGAGAGCGCCCACAGGTTGCGCTTCGTAATGAACGCCGACTCGCACTAGTCATCGGTAACTCAAGCTACAAAGTCAGCCCATTGGATAACCCAGCGAATGACGCTAATGACGTTGCCGAATCGCTAAAGAAATTTGGCTTTCAAACGACCCTTGTGCGTAACGCAACCCTTGGCCAGATGCGCGAGGCAACGCGCAAGTTCGCTGATCAACTACCGTCAGCCGATGTAGCACTGATCTACTTTGCAGGGCATGGCATTGAGTCAAACCGCAAGAACTACATGATCCCTGTGAATGCTGACTTGAAGTTTGAGTATGAGCTTGCTGATCAAGGCTATGACGCCGGGATCTGGCTTGAGATGCTTGAAAGTATTAAGTCTAATAACGCAGATCGGGTGAACATCGTCATTCTTGATGCTTGCCGTAACAACAGCCTGATCGGCTCACGAAACCTTGGACGCGGCCTA
>VGIH01000194.1 GCA_016867965.1 Betaproteobacteria bacterium
ATTAAGTAAGCCGAGCCCACTTCCCTAAAAAGCCAGTTCCTAGAACTGGCTTTTTTCTTTACTCAAATACGGTGTTCACTGCCTCAATAAATAATTTCTCTAATTGTTTATAAGGCTGTTTATCAGCGCTTGCACTATAGGTAATGACATTTGTCTTTTCAGGTAATGCATTTAGTTCATGGGTAAGTGCTTCAGTATCGCTGGTCTGAGGTCTTAAATGAACCCCATTCTCATTGGCCATTTCCAAAACGCCAGGATGAAGTTGCACAAAGGCTTCATCCACCAATAGGGGAATGCGACGCGTCTGAATATTTTTACTCAGATAATGAATTAAATGCAATTGTTCGATTGGCGGGATTAACGAACCAAATATATAACATCGAGATAATGCGACACGGCTTGCATAAGGCCCTCAAGACTATCCAGAGAATGGATTAGTTCAAAGGATATGACCCATCCTTGAATCGCTTTTTGCATTTCATTGAGGTTCTCTTGGCGTTTAAAGATTCCCAGAGCGGTATGTTGATGGTGTTTGGCACGTTACTGCATACCCACTTTGCGGCGGCGTAGTTGTTGATTTAGGGAACTTGTCAGGATACGACGGTGCCCACCCCTTGTTTTCCAGGCGGTTAACTCACCGAGTTCCACCATTTTTTGAACAGTTCCCAACGAGACCTGTAGTACCTTGGCACTCTGTCGGGTGCTCAGGTAGGGTTGATTCAGATTAATGGGTTTCATGCTTTCTCCTTTTGTAAATTGGGATAGAAAGAGCATAAAAATCAAATCGATAGAGATCTGTCAGGCAGGGATGAAATGTGGGTAGGAAATTTCCTATAACTGGGTAGGGATCAGTTAACCACCCAGTCAGGTATGCCCTAGGACTTTCACTAATCCATTGATATTGAGGTTTTTTTTCTCTTAAGCCATGCTATCCTTGTCATACATAAGGCATTTGCTTTGCGTTCTGCTAATCGGTTAAGCCGTGTCGCGGATGGTTAAAACCACAGTTTTTTTCGGGTTGCCCGATGAAAGGTGAGCATCATGATGCAGTCCTATAGAGGTTCCTCATACCTCTTTGGGGGTAATGCCCCCTACGTAGAAGAACTCTACGAATCGTATTTATTAGATCCCACATCCGTAGCGCAGCATTGGCGCGATTACTTTGATAACGTCGTTCAGGTTCCGGCCGTAGATGGCTCCAATGGTCGAGATATTGCGCATGCGCCCATTGTGGCCTCGTTTGCTGAACGTGCTAAGCAGGGTCCCATCAAAACGATTCAGGATTCAGCGGATTCGGAGATGGGTCGCAAGCGAGTCGCGGTTCAGCAGCTGATTGCTGCATACCGCAACGTTGGTAATCGTTGGGCAAATTTAGATCCCCTTAAGCGCACCGAGCGCCCAGATATCCCTGAGCTTAATCCATCGTTCTATGGATTTACCGATGGCGATATGGATATCGTCTTCAATACTAGCAATACGTTTTTTGGCAAAAACCAAATGACTTTGCGAGATTTGTTGCAAGCCTTACGCGACACCTATTGCGGCACCTTGGCAGCTGAGTTTATGAACATTGCTGATCAAAAAATCAAAAAATGGTGGCAGGAGAAACTCGAATCGATTCGTTCAACACCAAAATTCACTAATGAACAGCGCAAACAGATATTAGATCGCCTAACGGCGGCCGAAGGACTCGAACGATATCTTCAGGCAAAGTTTGTCGGTCAAAAGCGTTTCTCACTTGAGGGTGGTGATAGTTTTATTCCTTGTATGGATGAGTTAATTCAAGGGGCTGGCAAACAGGGTGTGCAAGAGATCGTGATTGGTATGGCCCACCGCGGTCGCTTAAATGTTCTAGTTAATGTCTTAGGTAAATCACCGAAAGGTCTCTTTGCTGAATTTGATCACACGGCCCCTGAAGATTTAACTGCGGGTGACGTGAAGTATCACCAGGGATTCTCGAGCGACATTTCAACGCCCGGAGGCCCGGTGCATTTATCGCTGGCCTTTAATCCATCGCATCTCGAAATTGTGAATCCCGTGGTCGAGGGTTCCGCTCGTGCGCGTATGGAGCGGCGCAATGATCTTTCGGGCAGTCAAGTATTGCCCGTCTTAGTGCATGGTGATGCGGCGATCGCGGGTCAAGGTGTGATGCAAGAGACCTTGGCGCTGTCAGAGGTTCGTGGGTACTCCACGGGCGGCACCGTTCATATTGTCATCAATAACCAGATTGGTTTTACCACCTCAGATCCTCGAGATCTTCGGTCGAGTTTGTATTGCACCGATATTATGAAAACGATTGATGCGCCGGTACTGCATGTCAATGGCGATGATCCTGAGGCCGTAGTCCTAGCAACGCAACTCGCTTTGGAATACAGAACGCAATTTCGTAAAGATGTAGCAGTTG
>VGIH01000195.1 GCA_016867965.1 Betaproteobacteria bacterium
TGCATAGACCCACATCAGCCAAAAGCATCCCGCCACCGCCCGTTGTAATAATTTTGTTACCGTTAAAACTCAACGCACCAACTTGACCAAACGTACCAGTATGACGCCCTTTGTAAATACTTCCCAGTGACTCCGCTGCGTCTTCAACCAAAGCAATTTGCCATATTTTGCAAACCTCTGTTAAGCCATCTAGATCAACAGGATGCCCAAAAGTATGCATTGGAAGACAAGCACTAAGCTTTCGACCATCTTTCCTCCTGCGGCACTCGCCATCGACATCAATGAATGCGTGTTGATCTAACCACTCAACCATTGCCTGGGGAGATAATCCGAGGGTATGACAGTCAATATCGACAAAAACAGGCTCAGCGCCGCAGTAAGCAATGGCATTACAGGTTGCAACAAAGGTCAAAGGCTGTGTGAGTACAAGATCGCCTGATTTCACTCCCACCAGTTTTAACGCGATGTGTAATGCTGATGTGCCGTTGACTGTGGCAACCGCTGCTGGACTCTTTGTGTAATCTGCAATCTGTTTCTCGAATAAGGTAACGTAAGCACCGACACTCGAAACAAATGTTGACTCAATAGTCTCAGCTACATATTGACGCTCGCGTCCTACAAAAACGGGCGCATGCAAAGGAATAGGCTCGTTGCTTCTATACTGCTCACGGATAAAACCTACCAATGCGTCATGCATATTCTAGATATTATAAATTCCCGCCTTATACTTTGCAAGCTTATCAGCACGAGTAAACCAGGCAATTGTTTCCTTAAGGCCTGCTCGAAGATCAAATAATGGGTTGAATCCAGTAAGCTGTTTAAGCTTGGCATTGTCACACCATAGCCGAAAAACCTCTGACTTGTTCGGTCTTAGCCTCTGTTCATCAACCCTAATTTTAACGTTCACCGACATAAGTTCGCAGATTAAATAAAAGATATCCTCAATGGCAATCTCGTGATTAGAGCCAATATTGATGGTCTCACCAACTGTCTGATTAGTACCAGCGATATCTAGAAGCCCCCTGCAAGTATCCTCTACATAACTAAAATCACGAGTTGGCTTAACATCTCCAATTTGAATTTCCTGCATACCAATAGCAATTTGACTGATAATCGATGGAATAATCGCTCGGGCTGATTGTCTAGGTCCGTAGGTATTAAATGGGCGAGCGATAGTGACCGGCAAATTAAAGGCGTTAAAAAAACTCATCGCCACTGCATCGGCGCCAATTTTAGAAGCACTATAAGGGGATTGTGGCTGAAGGGGATGAAGTTCGTCTATCGGTACATACTTGGCAGTGCCATATACTTCGCTTGTAGACATTTGGATCACGCGATTAACGCCGTTTTCAACCGACGCCTGGCAGATATTTAATGTGCCCTTAATGTTTGTATCAATGTAGCTTGCCGGTGCGATGTAGGAATAAGGGATTGCTATTAATGCCGCTAAATGAAATACGGTTTCGATGTCCTTTGTAATAACTTTACAATAATTCGGGTCCCTGACATCACCATTAACTATTTCGAGTTTGTCACTACCATTTACATCCTCTAACCAACCCCAAAAATTGAAAGAGTTATATTGCACGAGCGCCCTTACCCGATAGCCCTTAGCTAAAAGCAATTCAGTAAGATGTGAGCCAATAAAGCCATCTGCCCCAGTCACCAAAATTGTAGATTTCTGTTTCGCCATTAATATGTTAATCTTAGATAGCCAGAAAATCGGGATGTCTTCAAGGACGATCAACAGTCATTATTTCCGAACCTGCTCAACTTATTGTAGGTTAGGACAAACAATATTGTTTGGTGATGTTCGACTTGCAACAGACGAATCTATATTCCCTGCTAGTGTTTTAGCGATTACTTGTCGTTTGCTTGTTCAATTTGCGAGAAAGCCGACCTAATTGTTTGCACCTCTTGCTCAACTTCGTCTAAAAGTTCGACTGACGCTTTCATATTTGCATTAAAGAGTTTCGCGATCCACACGTCGTAGTGGATTTTCAAACGGGCGGCGATGTCTCCACCTTGGCGAACGTCAAGGGATGATATGAGCCCGATTTCAATGAGTTCAATCGACTTTGAGATCGCTTCTGATCGCGCAGGGATATCTCGAGTCACGAGACATCGTTTAGCTTCGGCAAGCCTCAGCAACAATCGATCGTACAGCAAGATGACCAAGCCAACAGAACTAGAAACCATAACGGCTGTTTGCCGATCAGTTTTACCGTAGGCGCGAGCGGCTCTCATAAGAGTACTAGACGCTTCTGCAAGCTTATTTGCATAATTTATTGCAAACCAGCCAATGATGATTTCACATTTGCGCTCATTTGATTCATTGATACAAGCTTTGCATCAAGTGAAGCGTACTTTGAAATAAGCTTCGCTCGAGTCTTTTCCAAACG
>VGIH01000196.1 GCA_016867965.1 Betaproteobacteria bacterium
CGCGATTTTGTATGCCAGTGCTAAAGACGATTTTGCGGATGCTGCCAGAAAAGTAGCGATAGCAACCCGTGATGCGATTCGGTCTGCACAAGTCAAATAAAGAAGATGCTTTGTATTGCTAACGGTTTTTAGGTAAAACCACGCGGTCTATGTTCTCTAAGATAAATTGTTGTCGCACTTCAAAATTAATACTACCGCGTTTGCAATATTTGCTTTTATCAAAACACTTCGGGGCTGGCAGAGCAGATGCTAAGCTAGCCGCTTGTTCACGACTGATATTTTTTGGATTAGCTACATAGTAATGAGAGCTTGCGGCACCGATTCCAAAAATTCCCTCGCCCCATTCAACGGAGTTCATATAGATTTCAAGAATGCGCTCTTTGGAGAGCATCAGCTCTAAAAGACCGGTAATAACAAGCTCTTGTGCTTTACGTAGATAGTTTTTTTCTGAAGAAAGAAATAAATTCTTAGCCAATTGCTGTGTGATCGTGGAGCCTCCACGCACGACTTTACTGCCCCCTTTTTGATTGCGCTCCCACGCTTTTTGCATATCATCGATACGCACACCGTTGTGCTTAAAGAAGATGTCGTCTTCGCTCACTAGTATTGCTCGCTTTAAATCATTGCTAATCTGTGCATATGGAACCCAGCGTTGCTGAATTGGGCAGGTCAAGTTCAAGTGACAGATACGCCAACGTTCAGCCCTCTGAAATGCGGTACTGCTTGGATTAATGAATGCCCATAGGCCAAGCTGAATCACAAAGTAAAGTTGCAAACCGACCACTCCCCATGCCATGCATTTGAGGAAATACATCGCCCATGACATGATGATTACACGTGACGTAGCTGCGCGATAACGGCCCGGGTATCTAAGCGCTCGATACCCACCCGGCGCCATTGACAAAATGCAATAGCAGCTTGCTCAACTAACATTCCCAAACCATCACTGATTCGACAGCCACGCTGCAAGGCCTGTTCCATAAATAGTGTGGTCTTGCCATACACCAAATCATAGGCAAAACCGCCGGTACAAAAAACATGATCCGCGGCCAATTCGCTTAAAGGACTTTGATCATCAAGACCAGCCGCACTGGCATTAATCACAAGCGAAAATGAAGGTGCATTTTCTTCGAGCTTCACGTTGCTGCTGGCAATCAATTCGACGCCATGCTCGGTTGCCAGAGACTGAAATAACAAAACGAGCTCATCGGCTTTTTGAGAAGTCCGATTGGCAATCCAAAGCCGTTTTGGCCTTTGGGTAAGCAGGGGTTCAACGGTGCCACGGCTTGCGCCACCAGCACCCAGAATGAGAACATCCGCTTTGTTGATGGCCACGCCTTGAGAAAGAAGATCGGCCACCAATCCAGCCCCATCGGTATTATCACCGCAGAGCACCCCCTCATCTTGCCAGACCGTATTGACAGCACCCGCTAACCGAGCACGCGAACTCAATTGCTGACATAGCTGATATGCGTCGAGCTTAAATGGGATCGTGATATTTGCCCCTTGACCACCCAGAGCAAAAAATTGGGTAAGCATTGCTGCAAAACCATCAAGCGACGGTTGAATTCGTAAATACTTAATATCATGCTGAATTTGCATAGCAAACTGCTCATGAATTAGGGGTGACTTACTATGCCCAATTGGATGGCCAAATACAGCATATGTTTGTTTCCCAGCAAAGAGACTTGGCTCAAGCGTAGTCAAAAATGGATAGTGGTTCATGGTTTGGAGCCGTTTCTTAATTCAAAACGGTTACCTGATTGCTCATTCAAATCGCGCGCGAATTCAAAGGTCGAAACCCAATCCAAAATATCAATTTTCTGACGCATTTCACTCGGAAAAGGCCCAAACGGAGCAGCAGCACGCACAATCGCGACCGCTTGACGATCAAGCTCGGGGATGCCTGAAGAGCGACTAACCTCAATTCCTTCGCGGCCTTTAACATTATTGGTAATCCGACCCTCGGCATCAACGCTCACCGTAAGCACTAAGCTACCGTACAACGGCCGTCCCTGAACACGAGGAAAAAAAGTGTTGCCATAGGCTTCAATCTTTTGACGCATTCCGTCATAGTAATAGGCAAATACAACCGTTTTCGTACTGCTCCCGCTCAGCGCAACTCGACGCGGAAGGCGTCCCTCGGGACTGAGTCGTCTAGCGAGCTCGGCCTCTAATGCATTGGTCTGGGAGAGCGATTTTGACTCATCGCCCGATCGCGATCCAGTTGCCTTTTTTTTCTCGGCATCTAACTTCGATAACAATTGTTTTTGGCGCTTCTCGAGTGCCTCTAACTTAGCATCGGCCCCTAAGTGAGCGCGATGCATCGCACTCGCATCTTCCCGGATGGTTAAGCCACCACCATCCAAATTTGCTT
>VGIH01000197.1 GCA_016867965.1 Betaproteobacteria bacterium
TTTGCAGGAGTAGTGCCACCAACTAATCATCCAAGCGCCACCTAAGTCGGTCTTGGCTTATGCCCTATGCCTGAGACAGTTATAGTTATTGGTAGTGATTTGAGATGCTTTTGCGGTGGTCTGAGAAATAAAAGGCCGCGGCGTTTTTGGGCTCTGCATCGAGAGTCAGAATTATCAGCCTATATCCCGTAACTCGATAGTCGTATTTACACCACTTCTTCATCCTGCTTGTGAAGCTTAAGCCGGTTGTCTATTTTTTTCATTGCTGACTCCCATGATGAAATTTGCTCCTGCCTGAAGCATTCCATAGATGAATACCAAATCGACTTCGTGTTACTGGTGCCCCACTGCCAGGAAGGGTGCTTCTTCAGGGCAACCAATGTTGTTACGCCAAGTAGTCCTCCCAAATGAGCTATTGATGTATCGCAAGTAATAAGAAAATCGCAATTCGTCAATATATTCGCGGTGTCAACAAAGTCCATGTCTTGACATGGTTGCGATTCAAGATTTATGCATAGCCGAGAATTTAAAATATCCAGTGCCGCAGGTCCGTGCTGAACGCATGCAAGGTCAGCATTGCATAGTGATTGAATTGATTCAAGGCTGTTAACTTTAAATGATCTTGATCGGTGCGTCGTTATTGGCGATTCGGCATCAACATTTCCTTGCCAATTCAAAGCAATCCTTGGCTTCTTGTGCACACTGTTGACTCGGCTTCTCGCGGCGTTGCTATTTTTCTTGTTCTTGTTGAATTTTGTGCTAACTTCAAAGGGTGCTTTAAAGCGCTCAAAACTTGATAAATCTAAGGCTAATGGTATTGAAAGAATTGGAATGAAATAATGGTAATCAGCAAGATCTGTTAGCCCCCTCATGTCGTGAACGTCGTCAAATATTGATAATTCTTTGAACAGTTTCAGGAGAGGCGGAGGTGCAAGGACGCCGATATTCTTGAAGATGGGAATTAATAATTTGACAAATCCTAGAAAGTGTAGACTGTCTCCCAGTCCTTGCTCACAAACCACCAAAAGTCTTTTCTGGCTGCAATCCTTGTCTATTCCATCCCATCGCGGCATGGGAAGATTTGGGATTGTAGAGCAACCTGCTTCAAAGCGACTCTCGTAATCGGTCCATCCGTTCTTGTAGTTTTTATTGGTGAGATGTGTTATGCCACGCACGTAGCGGAAGCGTGCCTCGGTCTGGCATAGGAAATTATATTTTTTCATTATGTCTAACACATGTTCTGGTAGGCCGAGTTCAAGGGACGCAAGGCAGTATTGCATGACTGCATCCGATAGGGTTGCGTTGCTCTTGGCATTTCTTATTGATTGTTTGTATAAATCTTGAGCTGTATATATCTTGTCTTGGCCATGCAAGGAGACCCCCAGTTTTAGCGTTAAGTCGGCATTATCTCTGTGGTTTTTGCGTAACTCGGTTAGGAAGGCGCTCGATTCTTCAAACCTTTTCAGCCTAATGAGGCAGATTGCCAAAAGGAAGTCGCGTTCTTCGGAGCGCTGTAGCTTTTCGAGGTTTTTGAATGCTTTGTCAGTCTCTCCTATTCGAATTAGGTTTTGAGCATTTGATAGGTTGTTCGAATCCATCTGGTGATAACCCGCTTCGTGCATCGGGGGCTGCTCAGCTTTGCCCTTTTATTTTTTTGTGGGCTAAATTTTGGACCTGATTCCCGACCTTTGCTTGTGGTCAGTTAAATTTTACACAGGTTTGGCGAGTCGTGGGTTTGAATCGCATTTTGATCCGTCTGCTGGCGCAGATTTATTTCTTTCCGATCCTGGATGGGTGTTGCTTGCCAGTGCGCTCCCTCGTGATATTGGTCAAATCCCCTATTCGTAGTCTGCTTCCAGTGGCGGTGGGTACGGTCGTCCAGCCTGTAATTGAACCGCCGGCGGCAAGTCTGTTCTGTGGCTACCCCCATGGTGAGCTGCTGCCTTGCTGATGCCCCCGTTAGTGGTCTTACTCGCCGATGAGGCCGCTGTTGGCATGACGCGGATCGAGGCCGCTGAGGCTGCCTCCGCTGAGGCTCTGGTCATGGGCCAACACCCCTGTGCAGTGGTGCATGCGATGGACGGGGCGCTGGTCACCGAGGAGAACCGCGTTCGAATGCTTGGGGCGTGGTTACGCCAGCAGGGCCAATAAAAACGTTCACGGACCCGCACTAATCGCAATAGGCATTGCGACCTTTCTCCGACGCGCCTGATTTGCTGAGCAGGTGCTGCTGCCATCGCTGTGCAGTATCCCACCAGAAGCGTCTCTGCCTTGGATCAACGGGTTTCCCGTCAAACGAGATCCGTATGGCTTTGAAGTCACTGATCGGAACCATGCCGC
>VGIH01000198.1 GCA_016867965.1 Betaproteobacteria bacterium
ACCGCCCGCTTTAGTGGCAAAGTCAGTATGTCGGAGATTCGGCCGCTGGAGGGCTACACCTTAAACTTCGAGGGCTCCGGCGGTGCTGCTGGATTTGCAAAGGGTAGTGCTACGATCCGCCTTCAGGATGAGGGCGATCAGACACTTCTGACCTACAACGCAAAAGCGTCCATTGGCGGAAAGCTCGGTCAACTGGGCAGCCGCCTTATCGAGGGGTCCGCAAAAAAACTTTCAGCGGAATTCTTCTCTGTCTTTGCGAGCGTGGTGGGATCCGCTCAGTCAGCCGATGCCAGTGAGGTTGATCGCAGTGATAACAGCGATGCATCATTTAAAACTATACAGCGTCTAGACCCCAACTTTCTTCGTTTATTGTTCTTTGGGCTGGTCGCACTAGCACTGGCAATATTTGTATCTCAATGGCTAATCTGCTAGGTAACTGGACTTAGAGATCAAAGATTTCCTAGATGCTAATTAATTTAACTATGTGGCGCTACGTACCAAGAAAAACTAGACTAAACACTCTGATTTTTTAGGGCTTTACATCACTAGCGTCCGATTAATTTTTTTGAAAAAATCAATTACTTAGCATAGATAGTGATTATTGTTATGGGCTTGGACGGCTGCAAGGCTCATGAGAGCTCGGTTTTTTTGAATATGGAGATCGACGCAATCTGTAATCATCTTCGACCGCATTCATCACTGGATGATGTTCTGCCGGTGCTGATTGACAAGCAATTTTATCAATCTCAATCCAGCCGGATTATCTAGACTTGATATGTTTAATCAGCGGGAAGGGGTCAGAACTTGAATGCCACAGCGCAAATCCAGCTCGAAATGGGCCTCAGGGCACACGCAAACGGAGATTTGAATTTAGCCAAAATTTTTTATGAAAAGGCTTTGAATATCGATCCAAATTGTGTTTTGGCGCTCGGATGGCTTGGCACTATTGAAGCACAAAGAAAAAATTTCTTAATCGCTCGGCCTCTTTTAGAAAAAGCCCTTATCAGCAGCAACAATCCAGATTTTCTTTTGAACTACGCACACCTCTTACAAGAAACTTACCATTACGAGCAGGCTGTCAAAATTTATTTGAAGATGATAAAAACAAGATATAGTAAATTTGCTTTGTCAAATCTTGCTGCCTGTTATAATGAACTCAAGCAACCAGATAAAAGTCTTCATTTTTCAGACAAGGCATTGTTAATTGATCCAAATTTTGCTGAGGCCTGGAGCGCCCGGGGCGATGCGCTCTATGACTTCAAGCGCTATAAGGAAGCGTTGGCAAGCTACGAGCGCGCCATTCAGCTCAGGCCCGAGTATGCAACGGCCTGGAGTAATCGTGGTGTAGCACTCAATAGTCTTAGGTGCCACGAGGAAGCGCTGGCGAGTCTCGAAAAATCAATCGAACTCAAGCCTGAATATGCTGAAGCCTGGAACAATCTTGGTGTAGCACTCAATAGTCTTAGGCGCTACGACGAGGCCTTAGAGAGCTACAACCAGGCGCTACAGTTAAAGCCCGACTACGCAGAGGCCTGGAGCAATCGAGGTGTAGCGCTCAATGAACTAAAGCGGTATGAGGAAGCGCTCGCAAGCTATGGGCGAGCGATTAGTCTAAAGTCCGATATCGATTTTATTCTCGGAGACTTAATACATGCTCAGATGAAGATTTGCGACTGGAGCAGCCTCGAACGGCGAAGCCAAGATCTCGAAAAGACTTTGCTCTCCCGCGGAAATGCGAGTACTCCATTTATTATTCTTGGATTGTTCGATAACCCCAACCTTCAGAAACAGTGTGCGAAGATCTATACGAAAAAAACGCTTGGTCAGTCACGAAAACTCGTCATCATGACTCAAAAACTCAAGCGAGAAAAAATTCGCATTGGCTATTTCTCTGCTGATTTTCACGACCATGCCACGATGCATCTAATGGCTGAGCTTTTTGAGCGTCATGATAGAAATATCCTTGAAATCTACGGTTTTTCATTTGGACCTAATAGCAACGACGAAATGAGGCAGCGCGCGAAAAACGCTTTTGATCGATTTCTTGACATCACAAATCTCAACGATTCGGCAGTTGCTGCGTTATCTCGTGAGCATCAAGTCGATATTGCAATAGACCTGAAAGGATATACTCAAGACTCAAGACCTCAGATTTTCGCTGCTCAAGTTGCTCCTATTCAGATCAACTACCTTGGCTATCCAGGAACAATGGGAACCAAACACATTGATTACTTGATTGCTGACTCGACCTTAATACCCGCAGATATGCAGGAAGCTTATTCGGAGAAGATTATTTATCTTCCACATTGTT
>VGIH01000199.1 GCA_016867965.1 Betaproteobacteria bacterium
TAGGGAGTGCGAACTGATAAATGCTGAAGCTATCGATAATAGAGAGTACTTCACATTGACTTTCGACTGCGGCAAATTGCTAATTTACAAAATAAAGCGCCAGACAATTTAATCAGACCAAATAGCGTTGGCTATGGTATTTATAGAAAACTCTGCAGAGAAGTAAAATGACCAGAACCCAGCGTCAAAAGGCAATGTTAATTGCTGTTATCGCAAGCAGTCTCCTGGGGCCTGCTACCTATGCTCAGTCATTCCCCTATTTTTCGATCAAGGCGGGGAGTGAGCGGTATGCTATATATGATTGCCAGCAAATAGGAGGTGGTTATTTTGCGACCTATTACGTCGACTTTACGAGGCAACAAGCTGAATTGAATCCACCACCAGGCCCTCAAGCCAAGCGAAGCGTAAGAGAAATTAAACGCATGAATGAAGGAGGTTTCAATTACGTTGACTACTCTGGAGGAGAGCCCCTAATAAGGACAAGCGTTAGGAAAAGGCAAGGGGCAGGTCTAGGAATATATGATTGGACTGTAAAAATAGAAGACAGAGCTATCAACTATATCAGGATTGTTAGTGGCACATGTACAGGCTATGGGCGTCCCGAAAGACCTCAAGAGGCTGAAATGCTATAGCCGTTCGTTTCATTAACGAGGCCAGCAAAGAAAAGATTACTCGATTGTCACTAAAGGCATTTTCAAATGCCTCGTGCAAGTGCCACACCTAGGGATACACCCCTGTATTTTGGGTCACAGGCACGAAGAAAATGCTAACGCGGGGCTTTGTAAGTCCTGACCCCATTAGCTGGTTACATCCGAATGAGGGCGTCAGGAGACTTAACCAACCAGAGCATACCGCGCTAGTACAGGTGTGCTCAAAAAGGCGCCACGGAGTAGCAGGCTTGCAATCTTGTTCTCTAATAATTTATAGGCGGTACTGGGTAGAGTGGAGAGACATTTTCTGAACCATTAAATGTATCGCAAACTGGGCTCTGCATTGGGAGTAACATCCTGCATAGCGACTGTGTTAGCGTCTGCAATGCCGGGGCTTACCCAACCAAAAATGGACGAATTAAGCGTTAGCTATGGAATTTTAAAGGGATCGCTAATAGTGCTATGCGCTCTTTCAAAAGAAGGATTACTGGCAAACTCGGTGACAGAGCCGTATGCTAAATACATACTCAAACCGAATAATGAAATTCCTAGGGCTGCGCAAATCATGGCACTGAAAAGCGTAAAAGAAGATCCTGATTTCAAATCGTGCCTTTTGCCACCCCTTCCGGCAAATTGAATATCAAGGTAGGGCTACAGCTGCTGCGGGGCAACCATCGCAACCACGTGGTACAACCTAGCGAGGATGAGCAACATGAAAATAATTAGAAATACAGACGCCATACTGCTTGTTATCGCTGGATGCCTTGTTGTAAATACAGTGGTTTTCGCGTTACCCCCCGCTTTTCGAGCTATTAAAAATGAAATTGTCTGGGTGAATGCTGTTAGGCAAAAAATATTTGAGGCTATTGCGGCTTCACAGAGGGAACGGGAAGCCCAAGAAGAAGAAGCCTTTCGTCGTGCATACGCAAAAGAGATGTGCACAAAGGATCGGATCAAGATTTACGAGGAGATCATCAGGAGTCCACGGACAACAACATATGGCTTGAACAATCAACAAAAAATCAAGATCAATAAATTAGGTCTCTCGCCAAGCATATCATCAAGACTTAAAAAGACGACAATGCATGATCCAGTGCTTGCCATCCAAGTTACACGTCTTTTTGTACTTAGAAACATGACTCCAATGACAGTTAAAGACTGTCTGAAGTATTGGCCTTCGGTCTCTGACTACTATTTACGCAATTAGCTTGAGGTAACTGTCGCCGATGCCCACAGGTTGCTGCTGCGTCTCGCAGAGATGTGAGAATTGGTCGTAATGCCTTCTGCGATTACTGCGGGTTCGTGAAAGTTTTTATTGGCACTGCTGGCGCAACCAGGCCCCAAGCAATCGAACGCGGTTCTCCTCGGTGACGGTGGCGCCATCCACGGCATGGACCCTGGCACCTGGGTGGTCCTCCATCACCATCGCCTCGGCCGTGGCCGCGTCTGGCGCCTCCACCCGAGTCACGCCCACAGCAGCCTCATCGGCAAAGAACACCGCGAACGGGGGCATCAGCAGGGTGGTGAACACACACTGTTTGTAGCCAAGGGGCGCCAAGCAAGCTCAAACCCCACTACCTAGGTACACTGGTGCACTATCCAACCCCAACATGTGCCTGACTGCAGAAGGCC
>VGIH01000200.1 GCA_016867965.1 Betaproteobacteria bacterium
GAAAGACCGAAGAAAACACTTGGCGGATTAACGCCAACGGAATACGCAAAACAGATCAGTCAAAAGGCAGATACACTAACCGTCAGTCTCTAGACCCAACCGGAACTAAATCCCCCCCCCCGGGGGGGCGTCGGAATTTCGCTTTTTAAATTAGAAAAGGTGTTCTAATGAGCTATAACTATACACTAAAAAAACTCTCAAACGATTTGATTGAGATAATTCATGACCTCCCAAAACCAGATACCTTTGAGTTTAAAAAGATAAAAAGTTTTTTTCTTGGGAGGGTTAATGATCGATGGATCGCTTACGATCGGAAATGTAATCATAATGGCGGAACGTTAAAACTCGCAAGACAAAAAAATATCGCGCAGTGCCCGATTCATGATTGGCGTCTTGATTTATCAAGCGGGCGTTACGAAAACGGCTGTACGAAGTTGCCGTTGGCGACCGAGGAAACTATAAATTCCGTTAAAGTTTTTGAAAAAATTGAATCTTTCCCTGAAATCGCTACTGCGTCTCTCGAAGACTGTGAAATGTATGTTGACTTCAATGCGCATGCCTCAGTTTCCGTTCGCGTTGGTGGATTGAGTTTGATAACAGATCCATGGCTGGAGGGGTCATGCTTCGCGACCGGTTGGTGGCATGCGTTTCCTCCAGACGTAAAGGCATTCGAGCGATTAAGAAACGCAAATTTGATTTATATCTCCCATAATCATCCCGATCATTTGCATCTGCCAACATTGAAAAAACACGTCAAGCCGGATACAAAGTTTCTCGTTCCAAATTTCGAAAGTAAATCGGTAGAGACTCTATTGCGACGGGAGGGCTTTAATAATCTACTAGTTGTTGACTTTATGGAAGAAATTACGCTGTCAGGGTCAACACCTGAAAAAAGCGCCTTTGTCAAGCTGGTATTAGTAAAGTCAGGCGATTCACGTGATGACAGTAGTTTAATTTTATTTAGTAAGAAAAACTCTGTGTTTTTTGGCGTTGATACGAACGCGCCTAATAACTGGGTGCTACCTCCGGTTACCGTCGCTTTTTCACCGTTCGCTGGCGGCGCAAGCGGATATCCGAGTCGAATTGAGAATTTTGATATCACTGAAAAACTTAGAATTATAGAGGCTAACAGGGCGTCGGAGTTGTATTTGCATGTGGATCGATTGCTCCGAGCTTCACTACCAAAATTTGTTATTCCGTACGCGGGATATTTTACGGAGTTAGGGCGAGATGATGATGTTAGAAAAATCAATCGAAAAAACTCGGTGCATGATTTTCAGAAATATGTTGAATCGCATCCGTGTAAGTCTATCGTTATAAATCCACTGGTGTCACCTGCGTTCAAGCTCCACGGCGAGTCTCTATTGTGTTCCCACGCGGAAAAGCAGGAGGCGTATCAGGTAGATGACGCCTATGTGGAAAAAGAAATTAAATCTTATACTGCGAATATACCAACTTTGACACGCGCTCTCGTCGAGCAAATTGGCGCATCATTTTTAGAGTCAAGCTTTTACGATGATTTGCTTGTTTTGTTGCTGCCGGGTGACTCCGCTTTCTATCCTTTATTAGGAGGTGGGGTGCTAATTAATTTTTCCTCAGGGGGAGACAGAGGTAGCCACTGGTTCGAGATAAACGACGCAGAGTTTTTTAACGATAGGGAGATAGTGAAGTCGATTCGATCGTCTATGCAGTTGGAGCAGGTACGAATCGAAATTTTAAGGGTACGCGGCGATGCCCTTCTAGGGACGTTAGTTCGAGGGCTGCCGTTAGAAGACCTATCAATAGGATTTCAGATTAAAATGTTTAGAGACCCTAACGTTTACAATTTTAGGTTTTGGGACTTCTTCACAAATAAAAAAAATATCGTTCTCTGAGGAGTCGCCTTTGTGATCATGAAGGAGTGGTTCCGCTTCGGTAGTCATTCGGATAGAGGTTCTCTAGTGTAATGATCTACGGATCTCCTGCTCAGGTGTTATGTTCTCAAATGAGATAGCACATGAGTATCGAGATGGACGAAGAGATCAAGCGTTGGACGGCGCGTCGGAAGTCGGCTCTGGTTCTGGACATCATTCAAGGGAAGACCACCGTTAGTGAGTCGACCCGTCAGTTCGATCTTTCGCCTTCGGAGATCGAGTCCTGGATTGACCGAGCCAAAGCCGGGATGGAAAACGCGCTGAAGGCCAAACCGGAAGACATCCGCGAACAGTACGAGACGCAGCTCAAAGCGCTGCAGGAAGCGTACGGTGAAGCGATGTTGGAGCTACGTGCCCGA
>VGIH01000201.1 GCA_016867965.1 Betaproteobacteria bacterium
CGCAATTACCGGCCCCTATCTCCACAATGACATCAATTGCGGCAATCGCTTCTGTAATCTCGGCAAGCTTGGATTGCATGATCCCCCGCTCTACACGGGTTGGGTAATACTCCTCAAGATGAGTAATCGCCTGAAAAAGACTGGAACCCAGTTTGTCATAAAAAAACTTTGGGGAAATTGAAGCCGGATTCGCTTGTAAGCCGTCAATAATTTCTTGGAAAAGTTTGCTTTTGATTGCTAATGTCATATCACTCGATTGAACAGGTACGAAATCCACAAAATATGTCTGCGCGCTGGGGCTGATAAAAATTACGAAACGCTGCACGGCGCAGACGCTCTGGCGTATAAGCACTCCAACCTTTCAAGACTTGATGACGACCATCAAACCATGGCCTCGAATAATCTCGGTATGGATCTTCAGTAAAGCCTGGGAACGGTTGAAAAACGCTACTGCTCCATTCCCATAGCCCTGAGGATTGATAGGCATTCTCCTCGCTAGAATACAAAACAGTCAGTTCATGCTCTGTAGGTAGTCGTCGGTGACGCCACTCACAATACCTTTGAGCCTGATCATGCCGAATATGTCGCACAGGATTATTTTCTTGCAAAATTTGCCATTGATCAAAATGGCGTTCATACCATTGACCAGCATCCTGCTTCCAATACAGAGGAGTCCAATTCTCCAACTGATTAGATTGGGATTGTAAAAACTCAAGATATTTGCCATTTGTCACCGGATGAGATGCGATTGAAAAAGGCTCAAGTTGAATTGGGTGGGCCCACTTTTCGTTATCAAAGATAAAGCCCTCTTCTAACTGGGACCCAAATGGTCGGGCTTGACCAGAAAACGCAAGATCACGTTCTGGAATTTGGAGGTTCATACTTTGATGGTTTGGTTTGAAGGGCTGGGGATAGCCAAGGGTTTGCCACATATAGGCAAAAGCCTCGTTATGCATATCCTGATGAAAAATCGATAACGCAATGAAGTACAGCTGTTCATTGTCTAAAGGTCGACCCAATAGATCAGCAGTGCGCTCAAATGTTGCTTGGTTATAGGTAAAAAGTGTATCGAGATCAGGAATCCGAAGCCCCCAGCGCGAACGATGCGATACCAGTGATGAATTAAATAATCCATCCGCGTTGGAAAGCCAGGATTGATTAGCCTCTAATCCGCGTCGATGAACCCAAAACTCATGAAACCAGCTGACATGACCGAACTCCCAATGAGGAGGATTTAGAATCTCCTGCTCTGGAACCGATTCTTGCCCGGCTTGCAGATTTTGCAGGATATGCCTGATCAAGGAGTTTGAATCCTCAAGCCAAGTCAGCAGCGTTGCTTGACTAGGGTATGGGGTGTATCGCAAGTAATCAGGAATCACGGATTGCGTCATGTAATGCTTGCTTCAAATGGATAATCAAACTGCAGTGTATGGGAGATTGACCGACATCGCTCAAAAAGATCACGTCGATTTATTCCGCCAAGATTGAGAACAGCATACCGATAACTTCCCAGCCATTTCAACTCCCGCTTTAATTGCAATCCCTTTTTGAAGTAGAGCATCAGATTGGCATCCGGGTAAGGTACCAGGGCTTGTTGGATCAGGTCTGACGTCGGAATGCTTTGGGTTGCGGGTTCACTAAACTTCCGAAAAATGAAGCTGGCTGCCGATTGAAATTGCGACGGTTCTTGCCTTACTTTTGGTTCTTCACCAACCGCGAGCTCAAAAAGAATGTCGTATGGGTTATAGCCATCTACCCGCTGGTATAAATTAACCAGCTGAGATGCCATCCGGGGATTAATTTCGATGATTTTAAGTTGATCATTACTCTTGTCGTAAATGAATTCAATATTAAAAAATCCATGCTGATAATGAATGGCTTCAAGTACTTTTTTAGTGATAGTCTTGGCGCGCTCTTGAATCGATAGCAGTAACTGCGATGGATATTCAAAACGCATGAAGGCGTCAGTGCCGGAATACATCACTTCATCAATTGTTCCCAGAAAAAATGCTTGGCCCTGATAGCAATAACCATCCATATTCATTTGATCCCCAGTCATGATTTCTTCGGCAAGCATGCCGCTGGGATCAACGTTATGGTCACTATAGAGCGGCATGATGTCTGCAAAGGGTTTTACAAGACGGCGAATAATCCACTCCTCAAAATAGCCAAAATGGAGAAGATCGACCAATTCCGATCGCTGCTGAATGGCCTTTGCCAACACCGAATATGTTGCTTTGATCGGCTTCACAAAAAATGGG
>VGIH01000202.1 GCA_016867965.1 Betaproteobacteria bacterium
GCTGCAAAACAGCACAGAATCTGCAAAGGAGTATCTGGCCCGTGCACTGCCCATTCTGACCGAGAACCTCAAACGTCTGCGCTCTGGCGATCCGCAATCCGGTTTGGCGACAATTGGGGAGTCAACCGACGGACTCACCTGGATTCTGGACTACCTGGGTAATGCGGCGCTTGCCCTGCCCGCCTCTGAGGCGACGCTGGCTGCCGACATCACAGAAAACGCAAAGAACCTCACCCAGGCTGTCCATTTGATGGTCGATGCGATGAAGTCACAGGATTATGCTCTTCTGGGCGACGTGACAGAATTTGAGCTGCTGGAGTCCTTGAGCCGTACGCAGGTTTTGATTGATCGTATTCTTAACAAGACTCATTAATCATGAATGCCGTCTCACATATTGCGCCAGAATCGGATAGTTCGCCAACGGAACTGTTCGAACAAAATATGAAGGCTCTCCGGACTCACCATCCAGAGATAGCTGATCGGCTGCTCACCGCCGAAAATAAATCACAACATACCTACACCTTAGAAGTTGGCAAGCGCGGCATGCCAACCATCAAATGTGCCGACACCCAAGGTGATTTTTATCTTTGCAGCCCTTATGACCCTGTGTCCGAGGCAAAACGGCTCGTTGATGAGGCCATAGAGGGCAAAGATTTCAATGTTTTTGTCAACATCGGCCTGACACTCGGCTATGTCGTGGAGGCAGCACTCAAAGATCAAAAGACATCGATATCGATCGTCGTGGTGGAGCCGGAATTTTCGGCCTTCGAAATAGCCATGCGGTCTCGGGACTTGACAGGCTTGCTTGGCAATAAGCAGATTATCTGGTCTATTGGTGATGAAATTGACACCACGGTAGCCACCGTAATGAGTAAGTTGAGTCTACTTACGCTCCGAGGCTGGGTACCGCTGATTTCACAACCTATTTACCGTATCCACAAAGATTTCATTGAGCTGCTGTTTAAAAAGCTATCTGTTGAAGTCACAGGACAAAAACTGTCCAAAGCTACTACACTGATCGCATCAGAACTATTCCTTAAAAATTCATTTGAAAATTTACCTTACGCATTGGGTGCACCAGGCGTCATGCATTTTCTGAACAAATGGAAAGACAAACCCGCTGTGATTATATCCGCTGGTCCCTCGCTGGAGAAACAGCTCGATCTTTTGAGGGAACATCAAAATAATATTCTTATGATTGCAGTAGGACCGGCCTGGAAATCATTGCGCGCTGCAAATATTGAGCCGCAGATAGTCGTCACAGTAGACCCTTTCGAGCCGAACTACACACACTTTGAAGGATTAGACGCAAAACGCGAATGGCTGGTTACAGACTTTGCGTGCAATACCGACATCGTTCGCACTTTCAAAGGCCCGATGATCTTCGGTCATTCGACACCAGAAAAAGAAACGCTTTTCCGTGCGATTTATGGCGAGTGGGGCATTTTGTTGACTGGCGGCTCAGTCGCCAACTCGGCGATGTCATTTGCACTCACTTTAGACGCTTCTCCAATCATATTGGTTGGGCAAGATCTAGGCTATACCGGTGGAATTTCGCATGCGACTGGGCACACAGGCAAGCACTCGCTTGCAGATGCCATTGCCGAGAAACCTGAAGATTTTCATGAGGTGCCGGGCTATGGTGGCGGCCCGTCCGTGCTAACCAATTCTCCAATGCTTACCTACCGAGTCTGGTTTGAGAGAATCATTACTCAGCTTGCCAAGAACAGAGTGATCAACGCGACTGAAGGTGGCGCGAAAATTGAAGGTGCGCTGGAAATGCCTCTGCGCGAGGTATTAAGTCTGCACGCCGCAGAGATCATTGACACAAAAGATTTGTGGCCTGCGAATCATAAAAATAAAAATTCCGATAGAAATAAAATTATAAAAAATTTAAAAGTTTTAGGCGAAAAAATTAAAAAAATCCAAAGCCTATCTGTCGAGGCCAGGAAAATAATGGAATCTATTGTTGCTGCTTCCGAGAAAAACGAAGATTGCAGAGATTTTGAAATCCAATACAACAAATTAGTGCGAAGAATTGGTACCCAGAATCGAATCGCTGATTTTTTCCTGAGTGCTTTTGTTCAAAACGAAATGTTCTTGACTGAGCGACGAAATAATCTTCTCGGTGAAAATCGAGCTGATCGATACTCAACTAATTTGATGCTCCATACAAATCTTCCTAAGGCTTGTGATAGCGCACTCCATTT
>VGIH01000203.1 GCA_016867965.1 Betaproteobacteria bacterium
ATTCCATCAAAAACACGTCCGAGAGTGCGCCGAATAATATCCTGTGGAATCTTGGCGCGGTTTTCGGCCCAATCGGTTTCCATGATGCCAGTGGATGGCGAATCAATGGCGAGCAAGAACCCGTTATCTTGCCAAAAATCTTTCACTTGAGGGTAAAGCTCCGTGGCGGGCTTATCAACCACCAACCATCTGCGATCACCATCGCGCTCAATTTTCATTCCGGGGATGCCAGTCAGCACATTGGAGCGCATTTGGGAGGACTTCTTCACTGCTTGGTTGTATTCCGACATGGTCGCAGTGCCATCTTGTACCACATAGCGGCGACCCCCTTGAGCCGTAATTAGATCAGGAGGTAGGGCCAGATTGGGGCCGCGTACGTCACCGGATTTTTTATAATCCACCTTATCGCTAGCGGTCATGCTGCTAAAGGTTCCACACGCGGTCAATATGATAACCGCGCAACTCAGGGATAAGGTTTGTAGAACCGTGCGCATTCGTTCCTTACGAAATTACAGCAAACCGGCTTGACCCAATGCCTGACGCAAGGGCTCACGCAATGGCTCGCTAAGTGGCATCAATGGTAACCGAATTCCGGCTGGAATCCTCCCCATCTGATGCAAGGCCCATTTCACGGGTATGGGATTAGCCTCGATAAACATCAGTTTATGAACTGCCAACAATTGATACTGAATTTCTCTCGCGCGCTTAGCGTCACCAGCAATCGCTGCTTTGCAAAGTTCGCTCATCAGGCGAGGTGCCACATTGGCCGTTACCGAAATGTTGCCATGCCCGCCCATCAACATGAGAAATAAAGCAGTTAGGTCATCACCCGAGTAGACTGCAAACTGGTTAAGCTGTTTATGTTTGAGCTCGGCCAATAGCAGTGAGCCGCGCTCTAAATTACCAGTCGCGTCCTTAATTCCGATAACCCCTGGCACCTGAGCCAAACGGACTGTGGTCTCATTGGCAAGATCGGCGACGGTACGTCCGGGGACGTTATACAAAATGACCGGCAGATCGACGCGCTCAGCAATCGTTTTAAAGTGAGCATACATTCCCTCTTGGGTGGGCTTGTTGTAATACGGCACCACCTGCAGGCTAGCATCCGCACCCACTTTTTTGGCGTACTCGGTCAATTCAATCGCTTCCCGAGTCGAGTTACCGCCGGTTCCAGCAATCACCGCAATGCGGCCATTGATATGCTCGACCGTTACACGGATGAGCTCACAGTGTTCTTCAACCGATACCGTTGGCGACTCACCACTCGTGCCAACGATCACAATTGCATCGGTGCCCTCATTGACATGCCAATCCAGTAAGGAGCGCAATGCGGCGTAATCAAGACTTGCGTCTTCGTGCATTGGGGTTGCAATCGCAACCATACTTCCGGTCATCATGGATAATTTCATAAGGGCTTTATTGATCAAACGGCTTAAGCGCTAAATTGTAACGGATGGCGTATTTTGGGAAGTCCCCGGCTAGCGCATAGGCTCTGAACCATGGCCGGTTTGGGGATTGCACGATAGCCATCCTGATAAGCCACCACGTGCAGATCATGTCGCTTAGCAAGGTCAAGTAACTCGCCATGTTGAAGTAAAAAGTTTGGATTTGAGGGTTTACCAAATTCTTCATTACCGATTGCAAAGGTCTCGTAGAGCAAGATACCGCCCTCTTCCAAAAGATCTGGCAATTGTTCTAAGTAAGGCCGATAGAGATAGTTACTCACCATAATGGCATTCCATTTACCAAACTCGGACTCGGGAAGCGGCCATCGATCTCCCTCGAGATCCATTTGCTGGGTCATCACAAACTGATGGTCAATGCGGGCTAGAGATTCTGCATCACGATCAACAGCCAGCACCATGAAGCCGCGATTGGCAAGGTAGATTGCGTGTCGACCACCACCACAGGCAAGATCGAGAACCTTGCCCCCAGGAACAATCAGGTCAGCGTATTGGGTAATCCAAGGAGAAGCAGTTTCTAGAGCGGCGTGCACGTGGTTCGGAGTCAATCAACATCCAGGCCCATCGCCTCGCGCACATCCCGCATGGTTTCTTGGGCAACCTTACGGGCCTTATCGGAGCCATCCGCAATGATGGAACGCAGCAGGCTTGGATCATCTAAATACTGTTGTGCACGCTCAAACATCGGTTGTTGTTCACGCAAGATCGCATCAATCACGGGTTGTTTGCAGTCTA
>VGIH01000204.1 GCA_016867965.1 Betaproteobacteria bacterium
CAGATCGAAACAGTAGGCCGTTCTCACTTTGTCCCCTTTCTGAGGATAAAGAAATGCTGCATCGTCTCCTTCCGATTCGAAAGTTCAGCGGGGAAAAGCGGTTCACTATGCTCAAGCTGAAAATCCTCACTAAACAGGGTTTCAGTAAACATTGACATATACTCCCCCACCGTTCTATAGATTGCGCTGTAATTGTGCTTTAGCTCTTCCGACCAGGCGTTCATTAGTGTCAGGCGCCGCTCGACACCGACAGGCTCCCGCATCAGAATGCGAGCGCCCTGTGTGCAGCAAGATGGAATGTTAGTTAGCAGAGTCAGGCAGTCATCGTCGTTCAGATATATGAAGAGGCCTGTCACGATAATCAAGCTGAAAGGCGGCGTGGCCGCAAGAAGTTCAGGACGAGTATCCTGCGCGCGAAGCGCCTGGAAGGTGAATTGCGGATTGTGAGCAAGTCGCCTTGACGCGATGTCCGTGAGGCCTTGGATGAGGTCGGTACCGTGGTAGCGGGCCACCTCGCCATTTAGTGCATCCGCCCAGCGGCCGATTCCGCAACCAACATCGAGCACACTGTCGTCCGGTTTCAATTCGAGCAGCGGAAGCAGTTTGTTCTTTTCAAACTGATCCCGGGCTACCGCCAGTGCCGGATTGTTGTCCTGATAGATGACGGAGACTAGTGGCTGCGAGTCGTCGTACTTGTTGACACGATTTTCAAAAAAGTTTAGTACTGCACTCTCATCAATTGCGACCTTATCGTCCAGAATTCTATCGTTCATAGGATGTCTCGTTTTGGTGGGCCACGCTCATCCCTTATGGCGGGCGAAGGAGGCAAGATGTTAATACGAGCCGAAAATTCAGTTACGTCAATACTTAGACAACTTAGATACAATAATCTAAAAAGACTGACCTGCGTTAAATGTTGATCCAATGTCAGTGAAGTTTTTAGTCTATCTGGATATTATTGCAAGTTCAATCTTTGTATGACCTCCTGGGGTGTTGGAATGGGTGGAAATAAACTCAGGTGCAAGGCTTTTTTTGCCTTAGTCTTAGGCAACCAAGCGGCTGGCGCCGGCGGCTTCATGTTGAGTCCTAGATGGGGTCGTGTGGTGTCGAAATGAATGCGACATTGCTGACCCTGTAATTTATTCTGTGTAAGTACCGACGGAACAATCATTGGCAATAAGAAACTTAAGATCACGAAAGAGAGTCAACAAGCATTTTCAGATATTCAGCAGCTTCAATCACTTCCTTTAACTTGTTTTGTTGGAAAGCTGCTACTGACTGTTTTAGCTCTGTGCTGGAAACCCCTTCGGTGCGATCAAGATAAACCACAGCGCAGTGCGGTTTTAGGTGGTCAAACTTTCCTGCCCAGTCCGAGCCCATGCCAAAGATTACCGCATTGAATCGTTGTATATCGCTTTCCTTCTGATCCCAGTTTTCTTCAGGGAAGGCGTGGGTAACGCAACGCAGTTCACTTACAATTTTTATCCTGCTTTCGAAAGCAATAAATGTACGCTTGTTTTTAAGTGCGTTAAATTCGTCTGTGGAAACCCCGACATAAAGTTCATCACCGAGCGCTCTCAGCCTTTTCAAAAGATTGAGGTGGCCAATGTGAAACATATCGAAAGTACCGTAAGTAAGAATAACTCTTTTCATATGACGCCACACCAAGGAATGAAAAAGATAGCTAGAGTAAAAGTTAATTTTTATTCGGAGAAAAATTTCCCGGCTTTCCATACTTTTTGTGCAATCGCAGCCGACGCCAAAAACTCAACCTCCTTTGCATGGGCACGCCGTGTACCTCGATGTAAGCTTCAGTAGCTGACAGCATACGTTCAGCAGAGCGCCCGTCCCGGTACGGGTGGTATAGGGTACCGATAGATGTCAAGGTATCTTTTTTTCGGCGTAACTCCTGACTGATCACGATTTCTAGTTGTTGCGGCGAATCAATGTTGGTCCATGAGGGAGATGGTGTCTTGGTTGCAATTGTAACTACAGGTTTGCCAGCAATTAAGCTTTCGTAGACAACAGACGATGTATCGCTAACTATCAGATCTGACGCAAGAATGAGCGGAACCAAATCATCTTGATCAGCAAAAGTAACATCGGATATGTCTTGTAACGCACGCTCATAGGTCTCGACAATGCTTTTGTCCATTAATGGATGAAATTTAATGATGATATGACCAATACGCT
>VGIH01000205.1 GCA_016867965.1 Betaproteobacteria bacterium
AGATCTATCACCCACTCCCGCTTCCAGCAGCGCTGCCGACACTGACCTACTGCATCGAGTGCTGACTTGTTTGGACGATAGCCATACGAGTCTTGATCAAAGCGTGGTTCAAAGTAAGGCTCTAGGTGCATCGTTGCCACCATCTGAGCAATACGGTCTGTCACCGTCGGAATTCCCAGATAACGTTGTCCACCATCTTTCTTTCGTATCGCTACCGTTTTCATAGGCGGTGGAAAGTAGCTGCCAGACGACATGCGATTCCACAGTTTATACAAATTATCTTTGAGTTTTACCTCAAAATCTGCAATTGACTGATCATCGACTCCCGCAGCCCCTTTGTTACGTTTTACACGCAAATACGCTTCCCAAACATCTTGTTTAGGAATATCAAACGGCTTTGTTTTATTCAAAAGCTCCTCCCATCACTGGTTGACCTCTAATTAAAACGGAGTAACTCAACCCCTTCGCTCCATGACCATTACAGCCACTTCATCACTGTCGGGTCGGAAGAGGCGCCCACTAAAGAGCTTGCCTCTGTCCGCCGCTCAAACTGGACGTGCAGTTTTCCCGCATCCAGCTTTCACAAAGTTACGCCTTAGCGCAGGTTTAACGAAGGTATTAATCGAATTAAGCTTACGAGCCCAAGCTTTCCTCTCAATTTGGATTGTGGTAGCGTCTTCCAACCAGCATTACGCCAGCGTTTGTACCGTTGCGACCAAAGTCTTCGCACTATCCATCGATCAAGCATGGCGAATAATTTGCGGACGTGGGCCTTACAATAGTAATTCCCCCATCCACGTATGACCGGATTGAGTTCATCAACAATTTCTTGCGTACTTCGAGGAGATCTCCTGGTTGTTCGCTTCCTGATTTGTTCTCTAAAGTGCGTAATTGATTTATTTTTTGGATATGCATAGAGAGCGCCTTGTTGAACGCCACTTTTAATCTTATGTGCCGGCAGCCTTAGAGGCTTTGAGCCACGTTTGATCTTGTATCCTAAAAACTCAAAACCCTGTCGTACATTGACGATCCTAGTCTTGTCTTTATTCAAATTTACACCCAGCTTATTGAGAACTTTCTTAGCAAAGACCATCGCCGCTTGTGCTTGTGCTCGCGTCTTGCAGGTCACTACCCAATCATCGGCGTACCTCGTTAATCTGTATCCTTTTCGTCGCATTTCTCGGTCAAACGGAGTTAGCAATACATTGCTAGCCAGGGGCGAAAACACACCGCCCTGCGGAACACCTTGATCCGTTCGAAATTTCTTCCCTTCGGCTATGCATCCCGCTTTCATGATCGAATCAAGTAAACTTAGTACTCTTCCATCTGATATGCGCTGGCTAAACAGGGTCAAAACTTTTTCATGACATGCTGAACCAAAAAAGTCTTTTAGATCAGCATCTACTATCCATTCATTCCCTGCTTCAATTTCTTTCCAGATCTTGCGCATTGCATCCTTTGCTGATCTTCCTTTCCGATATCCAAAGTTGGCTTCATCAAATATCGGCTCAAAGATAGGTTCTAACCGATTCAACAACGCCTGTTGGCATATACGATCGTAGACGGTCGGTATACCCAATGGACGAAGCTTGCCTGGTTGACCACTCTTGGGTATTAGTTGTTGCTTTACCGGCTGTGGTTGATAGCTTTTGGTTCTCAATTCGTCATGTAACCGTGTGAGATTTCGCTCACAGTTATTTTCAAAATCAAGGATACTTTGCCCATCAATGCCCGCAGAGCCTTTATTGCGCCTAACCTTTTCCCAAGCTAACTCCAGATTCTTCTGCTTGTATACTTTATCTATTAATGAGTGAACCTTCGCTTCACCCGTTGGGTTAAGCCAGTCCGCTAATCTCCTCGGTTTATCGCTTATGGGTTTTTCACTTAGGGAACTTATCCTCGCCATAATCCTTACTCATTAGTTTCTTGTCTTTAATCCCTGTCACTTTGCCAACTGCCTTCCCCGAATCACTCATCCGCCAATTGCTCGGTCGTCATACTTTCATACAACTTCAGGTACCATTCAGTTGTCCGACTACTCTTACACCATCACTTCCCATTTCGTCTTTTACTTATAGGGTCGCTTATCATCTTGCCTCGATGAAGTGCAAGAGTCCTCCCGGGGTCACACATTAGTCTTCCGCACCGCGCAATCCGCACACACCT
>VGIH01000206.1 GCA_016867965.1 Betaproteobacteria bacterium
TGTATTCAAAATTATTAAGATCTTCTCCGTGGTCTCGGTCGCCTTAATGCCCCCAACCTTGTTGGCCAGCGTCTGGGGTATGAACTTTGAATACATGCCAGAACTCAAAGAAACTTGGGGCTACCCACTAGCGATCATCAGCATGATTATTTCTGCAATGATTCCTTTGGGCTACTTCCGCCACAAAGGCTGGTTGAAGTCAAATTAGCAGGATTCGCTTGCAGTGAGTTGTGCAAGCAGTGACTCGATCGCGTAAACGCAAGCCTGCTCCCGTATGCTCTGACGGTCACCGCTTAACTGTTTTGTTTGCGAGCGAGTTTGAATTAAGTTGTTCTCCCGCCTTCCCCAAGCAAAGCAAACCATCCCTACTGGCTTATTAACAGTTCCACCACCAGGACCCGCGATCCCAGTTATGACAATGCTCACTTGGGCGCGACTATTTTTGAGGACGCCCTCAGCCATGGCTTTTGCAACTTCTTCGCTGACGGCCCCATAGCACTCAATGAGCGAATGCGCTACGCCAATACTCTCTTCTTTGGCTTCATTGCTATAGGTGACAAAGCCCCGCTCAAACCATTGACTTGATCCACTGAGATCGGTGAGGTGTGCAGCCAATAAGCCTCCAGTGCATGACTCAGCGAGAGCAATACTGAGCTTATTGGCTAGCAGTGTTTGTGCCAATTGTTGAACTAAAGAGATCATTGATGAATTCATGTGAGCCAGTGTATTCCAAGAATCACAATCAAAATTGTGAAAAGAGCAGCGATGAGATCATCAATCATGATGCCAAAACCGTATTTGATGAGATGCGACGGGTTGACATGCTCTTGACGGATCCAGATTTTCTTAAAGTATTGGTCCACACGGCTAATGGGCCATGGTTTAGCAGCATCGAAAAACCGAAAGATTAAAAATGCAATCGCTTGCACTAAAAAATTAGTTGATCCAATAAAAAATAGGATCCAACCAAATGCAATCACCTCATCCCAAACAATTGAGCCGTCATCGGGGCGACCAAGATCGTGGCTGCATTGACCGCAAGCCCATAGACCATAGAGCGATCCAATGCAAAGTAGAAGACATAATGCGGTCGTTGGAAGAATTGCGTTGAGGATCAAAAACAATCCCCAGGCAAATAGCGTGCCAGCCGTGCCTGGGGCAAGTGGAGAGAGCCCGCTACCAAAGCCGATACCAAACACCCGATGTACAGATCCCAGCATCCAAGCAAATGATGGGGGGTGAGCTGAATTCATGAGCATCTAATCTCGAAAGTGATCAAAGGAACGCTGGAGTTCCTTAGTTTGTTCAGGGCTTAATGGCACCCCATCACCATTTTCGAGTATCAGTGAGTTTTCGTCCTGAGATTTGATGATTTGCCCGATGCAGGTGAGAGGAAGCCCTAGCTCTACTGAAAGCTTTGCAATGTTGTCGTGCTGATTTGGATTTGTTGTGAAACAGAGCTCATAGTCATCCCCACCGGATGCTGCACATTGATACTGAATTGCTTGCGCTTGTCGACGAAGTACTTGTGTGCGGGGTAGGGCATCGATATTAATCTGGGCGCCCACATGGGAGGCCTCCAAAATGTGTCGTAAATCGCCCAATAATCCATCCGATATGTCCAAGGCTGATGTTGCAATTTCACGTAGGGCGATTCCAAGTGCGACTCGTGGTAAAGGCGAATGAAGTCGCTGATTGACTTGATCCAGATCTTTAGACTCGAGGTCGAGCGACCATTCATTACGGTGATGAGCAAGTGCTAGGCGCGCGTCACCAAGCTCACCTGAGACCCAAATGGAGTCACCAATCTGAGCGCCAGATCGCTTAATTGCTTGTCCACTTGGGATCACACCAAAAGCCGTGATGCTGATCGTCAATGGCCCTTGACAGGTATCGCCGCCAATTAGGTGGCAATCGAAGAGTTCGGCTAAGTCAAAGAGACCATTTGCAAATCCATGCAGCCATGCTTGTCTTTGTTTTGGTAAGGCAAGCGCCAAAGTAAATCCCGTGGGCATAGCACCCATTGCGGCGAGATCCGATAAATTCACTGCAAGGGATTTTTTTCCGACAAGGTAAGGGTCGGCGTCCGCAAAAAAGTGCCGATCAGCTACCAACATATCGGTTGTGATTA
>VGIH01000207.1 GCA_016867965.1 Betaproteobacteria bacterium
GATTAATGGCGAGCGAGTGATAGCGTGTGACACGAAATGATTTCGGAAGATTTTGAAATACACCTTCATTCGTATGCGTGATTTCATCGGTTTTACCGTGCATCACTTTCTTTGCGCGGATGACCTCGCCACCAAAGGCTTCGCCAATCGCTTGATGCCCAAGGCATACGCCCAGGATCGGAATCTTGCCCGCATAGGTCTTGATGGTGTAGACCGAGATTCCCGCTTCCTTTGGGCTGCATGGCCCTGGGGAGATGCAAATCCGATCCGGATTAATTTTGGCGATATCGGCAACGCTGATTTCATCATTGCGAACGACTTTCACGTCTTCGCCAAGCTCTGCAAAGTATTGCACCAAGTTATAGGTAAAGGAGTCGTAGTTATCGATCATTAAGAGCATCGTTATGCTCCTTTGGAAGATTCGGTTAATTCAGCGGCCGCTAACACTGCTTTTGCTTTCGCTTCGGTTTCTTTCCATTCGGAGCTAGGATCCGAATCGGCCACGACACCTGCCCCTGCTTGGGAGTGCAACATGCCGTCCTTGATCACGCCCGTGCGGATCACAATCGCCACATCCATATCCCCAGAGAAGGAAAGATAACCCGCAGCACCGCCATAAATGCCACGCTTGGTAATTTCCATTTCATCAATAATTTCCATCGCCCTAATTTTGGGGGCGCCCGATAAGGTTCCTGCAGGGAAGGTGGCGCGTAAGACATCCATATTGCTCATATTGTCCTTGAGTTCACCTTCGACGGAACTGACAATGTGTTGCACATGAGAATACTTTTCAATCACCATCGAATCAGTGACCTTGACACTACCGGTCTTAGCAATGCGTCCGACATCATTGCGGGCGAGGTCAATCAGCATCACATGCTCAGCGATTTCTTTGGGATCAGCCAATAGCTCTTTAGCGAGTTGTGCATCCTCTTCCGGGGTCGCACCGCGGCGACGAGTTCCGGCCAGCGGCCGAATCGTGACCATCTTGCGCCCCTCACGTTTTTCTTGGCGTACCAAGATCTCGGGGGATGAGCCCACAATTTGCATATCCCCAAAGTCATAAAAATACATATAAGGGGAGGGGTTAAGTGAGCGCAATGCGCGGTAGAGTTGCAGTGGCGGCTCGGTGAAGCTTCGGCTAATGCGTTGGCCAATCACGACCTGCATGCAATCACCCGCGAGGATGTAGTCCTTGGTACGACGCACCGCATCTTCAAAATCGCTTGCCTTGAATTTACGAACGAGTTCTACCTGAGGCTTGGACACTTTTTCCTCGGGCATCTGAACCGAGACTGTCAGTGTGGCTTGCAAGCTTTGTAGCCGTTTCATGCCACTCTCATAAGCGCCAGGATCATTGGGATCAACATACACAATGAAATAGATCTTGCCAGCGACATTGTCAACAACCGCTAGTTCTTCGGTGAGCATCAGCTGAATATCAGGTACACCGATTTCATCTGGCAAGAAGTGAACTGCGAGACGCTTTTCGATATAGCGAACTGTGTCGTAGGCGAAGTAACCGGCCAAGCCACCACAAAAGCGCGGCAGATTCGCTTGAGGAGCGACCTTAAAGCGTTTGAGATAGGTATCGATGAAGTCAAGCGGATTATCGTGATTGCGCTCAATCACCGTACCGTCGTGCACGATCTCATTGGTTGGGTTACTTGGCGTGCCAACGGTTCGCAAAATAGTGCGCGCTGGGAGACCAATGATCGAATAGCGTCCAAAGCGCTCACCACCATAAACGGACTCCAAAAGAAAGGTATTTTTCTGACCGGACTTCTGAGCTAACTTCAAGTACAGCAACAGGGGGGTCTCGAGATCGGCAAGTGATTCTGCAACCAGAGCTACTCGGTTGTATCCCTGCTTCGCGATTTCTTGTAACTCAGTCATGTTCATGATGCGAGGTCTTTTCTAGAATGATTTAAGACCCAATCGCTTTACGCATGGCAGTAATGACTTCGCCGTAGTTTGGCTTGCTAAAGATCGCTGAGCCGGCGACGAAGGTATCGGCTCCAGCCTTGGCAACGCTAGCAATATTGTCAATCTTGATCCCACCGTCAACTTCAAGACGAATGGAGCGACCACTGGTTTCTTGATA
>VGIH01000208.1 GCA_016867965.1 Betaproteobacteria bacterium
AAGGCCCAAAGGCCCAACGCGAGGATGCTGTCATGAATCCTTAGCTGGTGCGCGAAGCCGGAATTGCGGGTGGTTCTACTGAAACATCGCCACACTGAGCCCGATGACGCAAGGCGTGGTCCATGAGGACAAGGGCCAACATGGCCTCTGCAATCGGCGCCGCCCGAATGCCGACGCAGGGATCGTGACGCCCTTTGGTTTGAATAGTAGCTGGCTTGCCATGTAAATCAATCGTTTCTTTTGGAGCCATGATGCTTGAGGTCGGTTTGATGGCGATCGCAACTCGAATATCTTGGCCAGTGCTGATGCCGCCCAGCATACCGCCAGCATTATTCGTGGCAAAGCCGTCCGGATGCATCTCATCACCATGAGCACTTCCCTTTTGAGCCACCACGCCAAATCCTTTACCAATCTCCACGCCCTTCACCGCATTAATGCCCATCATCACATGCGCAATATCAGCATCTAACTTATCAAAAAGGGGTTCACCCAAACCGATGGGTACCTGGCGGGCAATCACCTCAATCTTGGCACCGCAGGAGTCACCCGCTTTGCGCAGTTGATCCATGTACTCCTCAAGCTTCGTAATGATGCTGGCATTTGCGGCGAAGAATGGATTTTGTGAAATGTATTGAGCATCCTCAAAAGGAATAGCTATCTCACCGAGTTGACTCATATGAGCAACGATCTCTGTTCCGTAGTGCTCACGCAACCATTTTTTGGCAATTGCTGCGGCGGCAACCACTGGAGCGGTTAAACGCGCTGAGGAGCGGCCACCTCCGCGTGGATCGCGAAAGCCGTACTTATAGTGATAGGTGTAATCAGCGTGACCGGGACGAAAGGTTTGCAGGATCTCACTGTAATCTTGGCTGCGTTGATCGGTATTGCGAATCAATAAACAAATGGGGGTACCAGTAGTTTTGCCCTCGAAGACGCCAGACAAAATCTCGACCTTATCTTCTTCTTTACGTTGGGTCACATGGCGGGAGGTTCCGGGTTTGCGTCGATCCAGATCCACCTGAATATCATCGACCGATAACTCCATCCCCGGCGGACAACCATCGACCACTGCACCAATCGCAGCACCGTGCGACTCACCAAAGGTGGTTACCGTAAATAGAAGGCCTAAGGTATTTCCAGACATACCATCATTATGGCATTAGGCAGAGGCCTGTTCCGGCGGGCGGTTTTGCCGAATCGTTGGCAAGTTCGCAACGATCACCGCACCGGCAAGCGTAAGCCACCAAGTGATGTAGATCCAAATCAACATGAGGGGTAATATCGCAAAGGTGCCATAAACGGTTTTATAAAAGGCAGCCTGGGTCATGAAATAGGCAAATCCAAACTTGGTGATCTCATAAGCCGCGGCCACAAAAGCAGCGCCAATAAATGCATCTCGCCAGGTCACTTGGGCATAGGGCAGGATTCGGTAGGCGAGAGCAAAAACGATGAATGCCAATAGACTGGGAATGATGGTGCTGATGAATTTAAATCCTGCCGATAAGGTAGGAAACCAACCGCTAGCCGAGCCCAGCAATACACTACTTAAGTAAATGCCAAGGCCCAAAAGTATGGGGCCGATTATAGTTGCTGCTAAATAGATGATGAGTTTTTTTAGAAAGGGTCGGCGCTCTTTGACCTTCCAGATCTCATTAAAGGCACGCTCAATCACGACCATGGTCAAAATCGTCGTAATCACTAGCCCAAGAGAGCCCACAATCGTTAATCCCTTGGCTTTGGCAGAAAACTGATTAAGGTAATTAAAGACCTGTTGACTAATTCCGCCAGGGAAATAGTTCTTCAGAAGCCAAGTTTGAAAGGCATTGCGTAGATTAATAACCGCCGGAAATTGGCTCAGCAGGATCGACCCAATAGTCAGCATCGGCACCAGGGACAAAATGGTGGTGAAGGCCAAACTGGCCGATACCTGGCTTAAGCGTAAATGTTGATTGCGATCCCAGAGCTCTTTGCCTAAGGGCAACCAACGCTCGATCGGAAAAGATAATGGCATGACCGTATCATAGGGGATCTATCTGAAATTCCAAAGAAAGTGCAGTGTATGCGTTCATCCGAGATCCTGGTGTTGTACTACTCCCGCT
>VGIH01000209.1 GCA_016867965.1 Betaproteobacteria bacterium
TAGAGCGCGGCCCTGATTATTGAGGATTAGCGAGCGTTTATTGCGATCAAACAATGTCACTCCCAATTCAGCCTCTAACTGGGCGAGCTGCTGTCCTGCTGCAGCAGGGGTTAAGCCAATTTCACGGGCGGCGGCAGCCACGCTACTGTGACGTGTAATGGCAATGAAGTTTTTGAGAACCCGAATACTAGACATTCATTTGATCATAAAGTATTTTTTTATCTGAATTAAAATACTATTCGATTTATTTTTTATTGTCTATCCCTATAATGTGGATATGAATGCAAGCATCCTCAAAGTAAAGGTCTGGCGGGGCACCGATGACGGTGAGTTCGTCGAGTACGACGTGCCGCGTGCCGCCAATCAAACGGTATTGGACGTAGTGACCTATATCCAGCGCAAAATTGATCCGACCTTGAGCTATCGCTTTGCCTGCCGTGTGGGAATGTGCGGCTCTTGTGCGATGACCGTCAACGGTAAGGCCCGTTGGACCTGCCGGACTCATGTGGCCAAAATTGCCGATCAAAATACCCTTGAGATTGCACCCCTGGATAATTTACCCATCATCAAAGATCTGGCAACCGATATGCGCGAGTTCTTTGACAAAATGAGCAAGGCCGTCGGTTACTTTAAAGGGGACAAGACTCGATTTGATGATTTTGCTCAGGTCAAACCAGATTCAGAAGAACGTCAACTGGCCAACGCGGGTATTGAATGCATCGGGTGTGGCGTTTGTTATGCATCGTGTGAAGTGGTCTCAGCGCGCGATAGTTATTTAGGTCCAGCTGCTCTCAATCGTGCTTGGACCCTGGTAAACGATGAGCGCGATACTCAGCAACTCGATCGCTTGCGAGCAGTTGCCGGTGATGCAGGCTGTCATTCGTGCCATACGCAAGGGACTTGTTCAGAGCGCTGCCCCAAACAGATTGAGCCAACTGCAGGAATTGCTGGTTTGAAGAAGATGGTTGGTCGAGCAGCAGTGAGAGGTAGTAAGTGGGGCAAGCTGTAATGACCAGTAGCGCCATTCTCCAGGCCAAACTTTGGTACTACCAACGCATCAGTGCGATGGTGCTCACACTGTGTGTCGCAATCCATCTCATTATCATTTATTACGCCATTCAAGATGGTTTAAGCGCCGGGGAAATCTTGGCACGCACACGCGGCAATCTTGCTTTTGCACTTTTCTACGAGATCTTTGTTCTAGCCTGTTTTGTTCATGCCCCGATTGGTTTAGCGAATATTCTGCGTGAGAACATCCAAAGTGGGTTTCTAATTCGAGCGCTTCCTGTGTTACTTGCGGCATTCATCTTGATCTTAGGAACAGCCGCGGTTATCGGCGTGGTCTGGGGTACGCCATGAGCCAGGTAGGGCGTCGACTTGATTTTCGAACGAAGGCGCATTGGTCTTACTTTGCATACTACTTGCATCGTGTCTCGGGCCTCTTACTAGCCTGCTTTTTACCCCTTCATTTTTTCCTGCTCTCACGCTCTTTGTATGGCGAAGCCGAGCTTGGCCGCTATCTGCAATTTACTGATCACCCCATGGTCAAGTTTGGGGAGTGGGGTTTAGTGACCCTGCTAGCCCTTCACCTAATCGGTGGCACCCGTTTATTGGTCATCGAGTTTGGTATTTGGAAAGGTTTGCGTAAGGCTTGGGTGCAGGTTACATTAATTGGCTCCTTGCTTTGTGGGGCCTTATTTTTAATCCTTTCTCGTTAACATCGATCATCTATGGAATTGAACCTGCAACACGTTGAAGACGCATGCAAAGAACTTTATATCAGGGCCCTGAAATTACTACCGGACGATATTAAAGAGGGGATCAATACGCTTAAGCATAAGGAGCGTGATGCTCGTGCGCAAGTGGTACTTGGAACCATGGTCACGAATATTGCGGTGGCGGAACGAGAGGATAATTTGCTCTGTCAAGATACCGGTTTGCCGATCTATAACGTTTGGATTAGTCGCGGTGTTCATTTTGATGGGCCTCTTTTGAAACAAGCGATTCGAAAGGGGTGCGAGCGAGCCACAACAGAGTATCCACTTCGCTCATCGGTAGTGCATCCGATTACACGTAAGAACAATCACA
>VGIH01000210.1 GCA_016867965.1 Betaproteobacteria bacterium
AGGCCGCGACTCCTTGTCCAGATCAGCTGCCAAGGCCTGCCATGCACCTGCATAGACATAAAAGGGATGCGAGGCCCAGCCGTGGGCGAGGGAGACCTGACGAGCCGGAACACGAAATTTGGCAAACAACGATTGGTTCAAGGCAAGGAGCCGATCTGACACAGGAAGATCCTTCTCAGATCCGCTCGACATTATTCGCCGATAAATACCGAACTGATAATTCGGAAGACCTAGCCTCTGATTTTTAGGTATGGCCGTAAAATAATAAGAAGAATCAACAAAAACAGGGCGCTTACAATAAGCCACAAAAGACTGAAGAATGCGTTTATGCGACAAGCGACTGACTTGACAGTCATTTAATTTTCGATGCACTCGGTTGAAGTACCATCTTTTTCCCAAATCACCCGGCACCAAAATAGTTACATCAGGCCTAACGCCGCGGACGTATTGCAGATAATTACTTGCAAAAATTGCATCATCTGAACGCATGAACACAATCGCATTTTCCGGAAGACTCTCGAGGCCATTACGCGCAAAATCTTCTGTATTCGAATGCCTGCGAACAGAAGTATCTCGCACAGAAATAATGGCATTAAAAGCAAATGCGTACACTGCAATGACCACAAAAACGATGGCCTGCAAAAATGAAGACTGCCGATTAAAAGCGAGCGGTGAAAACCGTCGCAGGAGAGCAAGCAACCAACGACCCAACAAACCAATCCCGACACCCACGGGAATCACCAATAACAAATTAGGAAGCAAATAAAACCTTTCAACAACCTCACCACCGACAAGCGTATAAGGATCTATATTTGCACGACTAAAAAAGACTGGTCCAACCATAATGAAACTCATTAACAAGGTAATCCAAGCCCAGCTAGAGCGAGAGCGGAGCCTGAATTTAGGCAATTCGTGAGCAAATGGAAGCAGCACGACTGGCAGCAGAAATTTCCAAGATCTATCAAGAGCAATGCCAAGCTCGACCATATGAGACCAAACACCAATCTTTAACTTGTTACCCTCACTTGCAAGACTAAAAGTTCCATAATCACGACGCAGCCAATGATGCCAAAAATCGGGCCAAGTACGAATTACACTCCAAGAATTAAAGTAAACATCGCCACTCTGAGACCACGTGAAGAGCAGGGCATTAGGCAGCAAACCAATCACGAAAAAAATTGGCAGCCACAGAGCCCAAAGGAAGCGACGACGGAGTAGCAGATCCCGAAAACCAGACAGCAAACCAAAAACAATGACTGGCGTGACTAATACGAAAGAATGATGATGGGATAAACCCAATCCACACAACAAGCTAATCGAGGCTAGCCGCAGCATGGGAGCGATCACAAAAAACGGGCTGCAACACAACAACAAACCAGCCACAATCAACCCATTCAGTGCAAAAACTTCAGCATGGGTAAAGTGTTGAATACTTAATGGTGAACCAGCATAAAAACCCATGGCCATCGCCGCCGCGAGTGGCGTCGCCCCCCAGCAGCGCGATGCCCCATAGAGCACAAGAAGTTGCAGACCCGCAATCAAAGCCGTCACCAAACCAGCTGCTTGCGCAGGCGAGGCGGCCGGCATCCAACTGAAGATCCTTAGGATCAAGACATAAAGAGGGTAACCAGGCGGATGGGCGATACCATCGACATGGGCCAGCAAAGCGAACTCACCACTATCTCCTCCCAGCACAAAGGGAGACACTAGTTTCAAATAACAAACCGTTGCCACTACAGCCACAACAATCCCGGGAGCCTCTCGCATCCAGCGGGAACCACTCACAAGCATGGCTGCCAGCAAAAAACACAATTTTAATGCCAACCTTCAACTCATAGGCGCGAATTGATACATCGATTTACCACCGCTCACTCACGGTGCTGACCGACAGACTTGGCGGCGGAATTCAATATCAAACCAATGGCCACTTAACCAACAGCTTGCAGGTTCTAGATTTTGAAAGCGACATGCACCATCGATCATGCCACTTCTGCCCAGGCGCTTCGAGCGGATCCGTGCTGTTCTTGACCGCCGGATGGCCGATCTGACCGTGCT
>VGIH01000211.1 GCA_016867965.1 Betaproteobacteria bacterium
CGCTTCCCTAATGCCGACTTGTGGCTGATTGACGATAACCCGGTGTGTACTGCGAGCCTGCGAGCCAAGGCAAAAGAGTCGGGCGTGCAAGAGCAGCTGATCTTTGCATCGCGTGCGCCTTACACGGAGTATGTGGGGCGTCTAAGTCTTGCTGATATTTGCCTTGACTCCTTTCCCTATAACTGTGGGTCCACGGCGCGCGACATTGTCCATGCGGGCGTGCCTTATGTAAGTTTGTCTGGGAGCACCATGGTGTCGCGCATGGGAGCGAGTGTGCTTCACGCTTTGGACCTTAGTGATTATGCGGTGAGCAGTGCTGCCGCGTACGAGTCATTAGTAGGTACCTTACTTAAGAGCGATGTGACCCGCAGAAGTATCAGCGAACACATGACATCACGGATTTTGGGATGGCGCGACATGGTGGTTCGATCGGTACACTCGATGGAGCGCCAAATGCATGTGATGGGGAGCTGACTTGGAATCGCTTTACATTTTCAATACGGTCGGTGACAGAATAGGCTACCTGACTAGTCAGCTAGTCCAAGGCGCACGGCTAGCAGGCATTGAAGTAGCAACGAATGTTGAATCAATGCAATGTGATGGCAGATTCTGCACCGCTGATCTTAGAAGCGCGGGACTAACCTACAAAAGTCAGCCAGGCAATCAAGATACGGTGATCATCGATGAAACCAGGCTCATTACGAAGCTTGAGGACTTAGGTGAAAGTGGATTCAAATACTACGAAAGCATCTCAAACAACTGGAAAACGGGCTTAATCTATTCACACGATGACGCGAATTTTATCGAGTTTCCCGGCTCGTATCCGTCCTTTGTACCGCATCAACTTCACGGGTTTGGTAAAGGAAATGACCGAGTGGTTCCAGTCCCGTTTGGATTTACCCTTGAAGGTTTCGACTTTGCAAAGCGCATGAGGGGTAGGGCACGAGAACCACTGTCGATCTTGAGCAATTTCAATAGTTCATACCACCAATCCGTAAGAGAGGCACTTATTGCTGCTCTTGAGGGCTACGTCAACGAAACATTTAAAGTGGTTTCAAAGCCTGCCTTTGATGATGACTACGCCCAACAGCTAGCGCATACTCAATACGCATTTGCCTTCGGTGGGGCATTCCATTGGCCAAAGACAGACTTTTCATACTTCAAAGATAGGCTGTCCCCTCGCGACCAAAAAATAGACCAATTTCCAGGCCGAACTAGGCTTGTAGGCGTTACTCGCTGGGATTCATTTCGGTTTTGGGAAACCATGGCCTTTGGTTGTTTACCGATTCAGTTGGACTTTGAAAAGTATGGGTTTAAGTTAAGTCAAAATCCTCGGAAATGGGAGCACTATATTCCCTTGGATTTACTCGATATGAAGGAGACCTTCGAGCGATTAGTTGAGTTGTCTTTAGATCAGCCTAAAAGGCTAAGCGAAATGTCTTCCGAGGCAGCTGAGTGGGCACTAAGTTTTGCGCATCCAAGTGAATTGTTTTCTTTTGTTAGAGATCAAATTGAGTCCCCTTTGAAGACGGTACACCATGCCATATAGTTCTGTTGTTTTTGATATGTTATCCATAAACATTATCAATGCGTTACGACCAAAATCAATCCTAGACATCGGCGCCGGTTCTGGCAAATATGGCAGGCTTATCAGGTTGCTTCAACAAAACGACCCCTCATACGAATTAGAAACTCTCGCTTGTGTTGAAGTTGATCGAACTTACATAGACAGTTTCGGTCTTGAGAAGATTTACGATCGTGTTATCCAAGAAGATATCAGGAGCTGGGAAAATCTCATAGAGATGCAAGGCGATTTGGCAATTGTAGGCGACGTTATCGAACACTTACCGAAGTCAGCAGGCGAGGATCTTATTGATTTTCTTACTTATAATTTTAAACACACGCTTGTGATCACGCCTATTGACATGGCCCAGGGCGCTTGGCAAGGGCGGGACCAAGAGCGGCATATATCACGTTGGTT
>VGIH01000212.1 GCA_016867965.1 Betaproteobacteria bacterium
CAATATTATTCTCACTCAATCTGGATCAGTTTTTAAACGCAGGTCATCATGCCTCCCTGATTTCAAAGAAGACAGCGAGATGAATAGGCTGAGGTCAGCTATGGGGGCTGACCTCATTAGCCCGATATCAGATTTGCAGATCGATGTTTTAACTCTCGATGAAATTCTTCGCACAACCGGTCAAGAAGTGTCCATCGGTGAAATTGAATTTGCTGGCGATGGTACCCTTAAATACAAAGGGCGCCATGTAATTTTGCATATACGCGATGTAACGGCGTATCACCAGGAAATCAGCCTACCAAAGTATCACCTAGCGAATTGCTCCAAACTCAAAGAAATGTGGGCGCACGGTAAAAGTGAGCGTTATGTTGTCGCCACGAGGCGCGACGGACGTTTTAGAGTCAGTGTTTCTCGCGACGGCAAAAACACATGGAGCGAGAGCGAAGAGGCTTTAGATGTATGCAAGCTTTGCCTTGGAGAGCTGGATTGGAACAGTTATTCAACTTCTAATAATCCGCGCAAACGACAAATATTTGAACAATTTGAATTGGAGGCGTTCTTTGCGCGTTTCCCTAATTCACCTGTCACCTACACTCCTCTACATACAGATATAACTGCACCGAGAAATGAGTACCCACCAAATTTCTCTCAAATATCGGTCAGTTTTCGCGAATCGATTAACTACCAATGTCAAAGATGCGGAGCAGATTTGAGTGCTAAAAACCTTCATCGCTTTCTTCACGTACATCATAAAGATGGGGTCAAAAGTAACTGCTTACCTGGCAACCTGGTCGCTTTGTGTATCGAATGCCATGTTTCCCAACCACATCATAGACATCTTAACAGCTTACCTGATTTGAAGGAGTACCGTAGACTGCGACGAAATACAAGTCAAAGCTACAAGGTTATCTAACCTAGTATATCTTGAGAAAATTATTGGTACTTGGGTATTGCGCGGTTGGAATGATAGTATTTACCGCAACCCCCGGGTTGCAAATTACGGTGAAAAATTGCGTCTGCCATCCCCGTATACCGCGCCATGGGGAGGGGGGAAGGGTCGGCTTCGCAAGAGATTAAAGCGACTTAGGTATGCGCTGGAGTTTATTGAGTCCGAATTGCCTTCGAAAGGTTACAAACGCTGCTCGAAAGCCCTCACCAACGTACTCAATGATTTAGACGAATACAATGATTTAATAGTGGCAATCGAAGGGTATCGAGGCATCTCTGAGGTAGAGCCGCGAGCATGGTTTGCTATTGGTTGGTTGATGGCACAACTGTCGAAAGCTGAACGTCGGTGCATAAAGGCGCTCGCGGTATTTAATGCTGCCAAGGATCCCTGTAATCCTTACCGATGAAAAATAGTCAAGATTAACAACTTCTGGTCGGGTTGTGGAGAAGATCTTAAAACCATGCAGTTAGTGGCTTAATGAGGATTCAATCCACTTCTACCATTGCTAGTAAATGCATTTTTGCTACGGCGTGGTGAAGCGTTGATATCCGTCAAGATAAAAAACTCTGTCGAAAAGTATTCAAGACTGAGTTATCGAACGTACGACGAAATTCGTGGCGCCTCAGTTCTAGCCATTCCGTCGCAAGGAGTTGGCTGATAAGAAAATGAATACTACTGATATAGGTGACATTCCACCCAATGTGATTTAGCAGGCGGACCAACAGAAGCTAGCTTTGGTGCGTCTTGTTTGCATTTGGCAGTCGCAAAACTACACCGATTGACATAGCTGCAACCGGGCGAGGATAGCTTTGTTTCCAAGGGATCAAACGGCGCCTGGTCCGATGGTCTGGTGCGCTCAGGGTCCGGCACCGGAATCGCATCAAGCAATAGCCGCGTATAAGGGTGCGCTGGGTCAGTGCAAATATCATCTGGT
>VGIH01000213.1 GCA_016867965.1 Betaproteobacteria bacterium
ATGATGCAATGCGGCAATATTCAAATAGATTAAAGCGGTTAATGTCCATACTTTCTTCCGGTCGTAGCCGTGACTATCCAACCATGACCCGAAATGTCGCTCGCACTCCACTAGTATTTGCTTCCGATGAAAGTCGTACTCAATCGCTTCAGGCTGCCAGTCAACACTAAACAAATCGCCGGCAATCAGTTCATGGCTGATGATCAAGCCATGCAGCAGTTTGGCAAAATCGTAGTATATATCGCCAGTGCTTAAATCGCCACCGAAATCCTGACGCCAATCCAAGAAAACAAATTTCCCTTCGGACTCACTCCAAAGAATGTTTTCAAAATGGAAGTCCCCATGGAACCGCCCAGGCAGGCCGTTTGCTAGCCAGTTCCAGTCAAGTGAATTCATGAGCGTTTCAAGTTTTGGCATCTGCTTACCATTGATGCTCTCGATACTATCCTTACGATCAAACTTATTGTAGAATAACGCAACACGTTCGAAGGTCTTGTCACGGTAAAATTTCATGCAGATTTCTTGGAATGCACTCGTTTCAGCCGGTGTGAGGGACTTTGTCTGCCAGAAACGATTGCAATGCTCAAGGAAACGATCAAACAGCGGCAATGTCACCACCTCGGACAACACCTTTCCATGCACTTTAGAGTAGCGATACATGTGCTCTTCAGATCCCGTTACTGCTGGGACGAAACCTTTGATTTGCTCGACCCGTTTTACGCGATTAGCGATGAACTTTTTGTCGTCGGAAAACTTTATGACGGTGTCGCCGACAAACCAGATAGCCTCATTAGGCTTTTCGAGAATGTTGGGCTCATCAGGCTCGCGATACCGGTTGCGTGTCTCCGCCAACGCGGTAGGGTTTCCGGTGTCGTGCCACGTAAATTGGTGAGCATGGATGCTGTTTGACAAGAGGCTGCGCATACCGTGCGCTTCGCCAGTTTTAATTGCCAGTTGTCCGCCTTGCCCCATAGCTACCCAAAATTTCTCGTAGTTGTGTATGCCGGCAAGACCAATATAGGCCTTGTGTTCGAGTGCTTGCCCTTCATTCTTTTCGGCGATGGTAGTAACAAAGCCTGAGGACAGGCCAAGAGTTCGATAGGCATCAAGATTTGCAACTTCAGCGTAGCCCATCCAATTTTTGTCGGGCGCTGGAATCGGTTCTTCAACCAGCGTGTCGCACGAAATGAAGATGAATGGTTGCTGTAGATACTGTTTGCAGGTTTGAAGACTTAATCCAAGACCCGAGCCTGGCCCCTCAAACGGCGATACCTCGGCAAAGAAAAATTGACGATTGGGATAGGACAGCGTCAAGAATTCACGAATGAGATGTCCTTTGTGTCCCAGCGCAAAGACAATTTCGGCGTCGGATGGAAACTGCTCAATGAGATGAGATAACGTGGGGCGGTTGGCTATGCTGACCAGCGACTTGTTGATAAACTGCGTCAAACCACCTAGCCGTGATCCCGTCCCCGCGCAGGGAATGCAAACCCGATAGCTCATTGCGGAGCCCGCTGGTAGTCGTCAACCAAGCGCACGACGTCATCCATTTCAGGCGTTGAAGCCTCGAGATAAACAGCGTCCTCGACGCCTTCCATCCGATGGATGAGGCCAGGGGGGATAGTTATAGTATCGCCGGCACGGTAGAGCTTGTCTTCCAATGCATCCTGGCTGGTTCCTTGAATTATCCTAAGCACGCCGGAGAGCACATAGATGGTCTCCTTTTTAATATTATGATACTGCAAACTGCAGCGGTGACCCGCCCACATGGTTAGTTTTTTAACCATATACTTGTCGTTGATTTCAACGACTTCTTCGCGTCCCCAGGGTTTTTCAATAAGTTTGATGTCGCTCATGTTCG
>VGIH01000214.1 GCA_016867965.1 Betaproteobacteria bacterium
ATTGACTAATTTTCCAGCACCAGTCTGTAATAGAAATAGTTCCAAAACAGTTAAGGAAATTAAAACACCTGCCAAAACATCAAAAAAGATTGCGAGTGTGCATAACCTTCCTCTAGTTTTGAACTCATCAATCTCTTTCTCATAATGCGTCTTCAGTTTGTCACTTAGTTGATGATCGCCGTATAACTGGTTCTGAATAAAGCGCATCCGGTCTACATTACGAGCCAGTCTGGCAGTGATCGCAGCAACCAGAGTGGCGACAGCTGTTAGGAGAAAGACGGGAGCTAAGGCTAACTGAATATTGGCCTGAATAGCATCGATTGAAAGGTTCATATTTTTACTCTGGAACTATCAGCTAGACCAAGCGACAAGACCAGTATACGAGGTCACCAAAACTAAGACGCCAAAAATAATGCGATACCAAGCAAATGGAATAAAGTTGTGATGCGCAACATAATGAATCAGCCAACGCACACAAATGAATGCTGAGATAAAGGCTGCAACAAATCCAACCAGAAGCGTGGGTGCAAATTCAGCAAAACCAAATGCTTGGGATGAGTTTGCAATCTTTAATAACTCATATGCGGTAGCCCCACCAATCACTGGGATTGCCAAAAAGAAGGAGAATTCGGTTGCAACGGCTCTTGGTAATCCAAAGAGCATCCCACCAATAATAGTAGCCCCTGAGCGCGAGGTGCCTGGTATCAATGCCGCACATTGGGCTAGCCCCACTTTTAGGGCATCAAGTGCAGTCAATTGGTCAATGCTATCGATTTGCCTCATGGTTGATGCTTTGGTTTGGCGATACTCAGCCCAAAAGATCACAAATGCGCCCACAATAAATGCACTTGCCACAGGGACTGGTGAAAATAAATGAGCTTTGATGAACTTACCAAAAATTAGACCAAGTCCCATGGCTGGAATACAGGCAATAACTACATGCAAGACAAACCTTTGCGATTGTTTATTTGAGAAGAAGGTACTAACTACCCTAAATAAGCGCTCGCGGTACTCCCAGCATACCGCCAAAATGGCACCGAATTGGATGATGATCTCGAAGGCCTTACCGCGCTCATCATTAAAATTTAAGAGATCCCCCACTAAGATTAAATGCCCAGTACTTGAGATGGGTAAAAACTCGGTTAAACCCTCAACGATTCCTAAAATAAGGGCCTTGAATAAAAGTAATGGATCCATAAGTGTCAATACTAAAGCTTTAAACCCCAAAACCATTCAATTTAACGTTTAGGCTTAAACTTCGAAACATGCATTTAAAGAAACGGCTCCCGATTCTTACCCTCATTGGAATGACTGGATGGTTGATATCTAGCCAAGCTTGGTCACAAGCCAATCAAGGGTCGGTAACGGTAACACCAGCAAATAATTCATTGCCCAAGACCTTGAGCCCTCAGGACCTCCTTAAGCTTGAGGTTCCTCCACAAACTGCCATTCCGACGCCGCCGATCTCGTCGAACTTAACGGATCCACAAAATCGTAAGGCGCTTGAAGGCCGCACTATGGACCTTCTTAGCCTTTATCAGGAAGCCGCATTTAACGATCCAGTCATCAACAGCGCACGCTTTAATTTAGCGGCCCGCAAAGAGCTCTATTGGCAGGGTTTATCGGTGCTGTTGCCGCAGGTATCAGCCAACCCAACGGCCACTCGGTTTTTCCAGCATGGAGAAGGCACTAACCGAATCTTCGATCAACGAAGCTACACCGTAACACTGACACAACCAGTTTTTAATTTAACTGGGATGCAACTTTTTAAACAGGGTGACCTCAATAGCAAAATCTCTGATTTGCAGTTTTACCAAGCACAGCAGGATTTAGTGATCCGAGTATCGCAAGCCT
>VGIH01000215.1 GCA_016867965.1 Betaproteobacteria bacterium
TTTCATCTGCGGTAGGAATCATCCAGTTTTCTGAAGTGCGTGAGCAATATTTTTATCGCGCATCCTTCTCTTTAAGCGAAATGGACGATACCTCGCGTGAACGAATCTCAAATAATATTTCTTGCTCTATGACCATTACTGCGAAAAATTTATAAATATATGCAGAAAAGAAATTCTAAATTTTCCAAAAAATCTCCCGCTTCGTTACAGCAAAGTGCTTTCGATTTTGCCTATAAACTACAACAAGCGCAGAAATATGATGCAGCAATACAAGCGTTCGAGAAAATTTTAACGAAAACTCCAAACGACTATAAAGCAAAGCTAAACATTGGCCTGTGTCATTACTTGGCGAATCGGCCAAGACATGCCGCGGAAGTATTCCATGCGATGCACGTTGATGACCCTGAAAATTATGAATTAATTAAATTTAGCGGAATTTGTTATCAAGCCGCCGGTAATTTCGAGCTTTCGATGAGATTCCACAGGAAATATATAAAAAAATTTCCTGAGGACTATGAAACTTGGCTGAATCTGTCATCCGCCTCAGGTGGAAATCAGATGACCAAAGAGGCTCTTCTTTATTCAACGCAAGCACTCTCGCTTCAACCACTTGACCCCAGGTCTCATATTAATATGGGAGCTGCACTCCTCTCTCTTCAACGTTATGAGGATGCACTAACCTCATTCAAAACCGCCAATGTGCTAGAGCCCAATAATCTAATGGCGACAATGAATCAGGCAACGTGTCATGACATGATGGGGAACCCCAAAGAATCTATTCAAATCTATGAGTCGTGTATCACAAGAGTTCCCGAGGATCAGAACTCTCAGGCGGAGTTCAAGTACCGCATGAGCTTTCCTCTCCTGGCCCTTGGAGACCTGAAGAAGGGTTGGGAGTATTACAACTACGGATTCATACCGGTAGACTCCCGAAGTCGGTTCCCGAAACGCACGTTTTCAGTTCCCGAATGGGATGGACGCGATATACTCAAAAAACGACTCATGGTCTGGCGGGAGCAAGGGTTAGGCGATGAACTAAAATTTGCTAGTGTAATTAATGACCTGAGAGCAGTTTGTGAAAATGTGATCATTGAATGCGACCCAAGATTGGTCACCTTGCTTCAGCGGTCTTTTTCTTGGTGTCAGGTAAGAGCACAAGGAAATCCTGATTCTAAAATCAATACAGACCAATGCGATTTTGATTTCCACGTGCCTTTAGGATCATTGATGCGATTCCTAAGAGACGACATTTCAAAATTTTCCAATGCGAAACGTTATCTAATACCTGATCCAGTGAGGTCATTGGAATTCCGAAGCCGTATCGATGCGATCAGCGATGGTCGCACGTCAGTTGGAATCTGCTGGCGAAGCGGACTCCTCAATGTTGAAAGAAATAATAACTACACCTCAATCTCAGACTGGGGAACAATATTCGAGAACAAGAATTTGGTTTTTATTAACTTGCAATATGGCGATTGCGAAGCTGAGATAGTTAACGCGGAGCAGTATTTTGGTATAAAGATACATCGATGGCCTGATATCGACCTAAAAAATGATCTTGAAGCGGTAGCCGCACTAATTGATAACCTAGATTGCGTTGTATCTGCTGGAACAGCAGTCGCAGTTTTTGCAGAGGCGATGGACAAACCGGTAAAGGTTTTTGTTCCTGGCAGAGGATGGACATTTCTTGGTCAAGATCATTTTCCTTGGGCATCTAGCAATACCGAATATTTTTTTCCGTCGGCGATCGATCAGCCAGTTTCAGAGACACTCCCAGCTATTGCATTGTCGCTGCAACGACTTCTAGCATCATAAAAAAATCCCGGGCTAGCTTACGCCAACCCGGGAA
>VGIH01000216.1 GCA_016867965.1 Betaproteobacteria bacterium
CCTTGGGATGGATTATCGAACTATCTGATCGCCCAAGCGAATGGTTTTCAGACCTACGATAGGGTAGTCGAGGGCTCTCTGGTCAACTATGAAAATTTGGACAATCACCAAACTGGTATTCACGATTATTTCAAATTTCTAAAGTTTGGATTTGGCCGGGCAACGGATCTTGCTTGCCTTCATATTCGGCGCGATCGTCTCACTCGGCAGGATGGTATCGATGCGGTCAAACGTCTGGACGGGAAATTCCCATGGGAGTATCTAGGCAAGCATCTGGACGATATTCTTCGCCCGCTTAATATGGATGTTGATGAATTTATTCGCGTATGTGACAAATTTACTAACAAGAAGATCTTCAAGCGAGATGTATCTGGTGCGCTCATAAAAGATCGTGACGGGAATCTTTCTAAATTGAACTATGACAATCTATGAGAGTTGGCGTCATTGATTATGGCGTCGGCAATCTTGGGTCTGTGCAAAGAGCTATTGAGGAGTTGCGTGCCACTCCCGTGCTGGTCGATCGCCCGGCCGACTTGCATTTAAATGATTGTTTGATTTTGCCTGGCGTAGGTAACTTCGGCGACTGTACTAAAATTTTGGCGTCGGGTGGATGGATCGACGCTATCCGGGCAGAAGTGCTGAGTTACAACCGACCGCTGCTAGGCATTTGTCTAGGTATGCAGCTTCTCGCAGATTCTAGTTCAGAGGGGGTAGATTCGCTGGGTAATCGTCCTCATGGTTTGGGTTTGATACCCGGCACCGTTGAGCATATCCGTGAGATTGGCGCTACCTTGCGCGTCCCTCATGTCGGCTGGAATTCGATCAATTTCTGCGGCGATCGTGATAGTTTGTTTTCAGATATTCCTGAAGGTACTGATTTTTACTTCGTTCATAGCTATGGCTTTGTCGCTCAGTCGGCTGTTGATGTTATTGCGTCCGTTCACTATGGCGTAGAGATAACCGCCGCTGTCCGCCGGGGCCATGTCTGGGGAACGCAATTTCATCCAGAAAAAAGTTCAAAGGCCGGTTTCAAGCTGCTGCGAAATTTTCTTGAGCGCCCACCATGTTGAAGGTTCGCGTGATCCCAACGCTTCTTTGGAAGCAGTTTGGCCTTGTCAAAGGCATGGGCTTTGATAGTTGGCGACGTGTGGGGCCTGTACTGCCTGCGGTTAAAGTTTATAACCAGCGGGAGGTTGATGAGCTTATATTGGTGGATATCGAAGCACATAAAACTAACGCCGAGCCAGATTTTGAGTCGATTGAGGATTTTGGAAAAGATTGTTTCGTTCCTTTGACTGTTGGCGGCGGGATTACTCGTGCTGACCAAGTACAAAAGCTTTTAAGGGCTGGCGCCGACAAGATCTGCATTAACTCGACCGCCTACCAGCGACCTCAATTAATTGACGATATAGCTAGTGTTCATGGAAAGCAATGTGTGGTTGCCAGCGTTGACGTGCGTGGCAATTCAGCTGAGGGGTGGCAGTGCTTTAGTCATGCCGGAAGCAAGCCGACCGGTAGGGAGGTCGTAGAGTGGGTAAAAGAGCTTTGCGACCGCGGGGCTGGCGAAATTCTTCTGACCTCAATTGAGCGAGATGGCACCATGCAGGGATACGACCTTGCACTCATTGAGCGAATAGTTTCGGCTGTTGATGTGCCTGTAATCGCTTCCGGGGGTGCCGGATGTTATCAAGACATGGTGGATGCGGTCGTAAAAGCAGGTGCATCCGCAGTGGCGGCTGCCAGCATTTTTCACTTTACCGAGCAAACACCGGCTGGCGTTAAACAGGCTCTCGCCGCTGCAGGTGTGCCAGTCCGGGAGAGCTTCGTATAGGCC
>VGIH01000217.1 GCA_016867965.1 Betaproteobacteria bacterium
GCTGAGAAAACCACTTGACGGGCTCGGTATGCGCGCCCATCGGGTCCAGAAACGCTGTCCACGTTTGCGATGTTGGACGAGATCACATTCAAGCGCATCGCTTGAGCAGTTAAACCTGTCGCACCGATATCAAAGGATCCTAGAAGGCTCATGAGGCTTGTCCAGTAATTGCAGATAAGCGGCTACGAATAGTGCCGCCTAAGAAGGTCAGTGCAGCCTCGGTAAATACCGAGTTTTTCGTAAATTGACTGAGCTCGATATCGCCATCGACCGTATTACCATCCATCGATGGTTGATTGGGGACGCGATAGAGCAAACCGGGATCTTCCATCGAGGGCTTAATCGCAATATGTGCCTGATGGGTCAGCGCTAGAGGGATTGAATTTGGAAAACGGCTTTTGCCAGCTAACTCGTTTTCTAGGGTTTTGGCAAAATCGATATCCCGAGCCTTGTAGCCAGGGGTATCGGAGTTGGCTAGATTGTTGGCCAAAATCTCCTGACGCCGCGTACGCAATTTAAGCGCAGCTTCGTGAAAAACCAGCGAGTCGTATTTTGGTATAGCGTTCATCAAGCTTTCCTTCAATCTCACTTTTGGCAATGGCCAAAAGTCCAATAGTCAGTGAGATATAAGCAAAAGCTATGCCAATATAGCTAAGATATTGTTTTGATTACTTATTTACGCTTGAATTTGAGCTGGAATTAGGTCATCAAGCCGGAATTGTTGGTCCAACAATCCCTTCCTGAATCAATCGCGGTAAATTTTGCCGGTTTGGCGTTTAACGCGACTCTTTAATCACCCGATCGCCCCGCATTTGCAGGGGTCGGGAGTTGTTCGAGTAAATCTGGCCAAAACTATGGACTTGTTGGGCAGAGACCAATACTGGGTTTTTCATGACGATCCAGGTCACTCCCTCGGTACATGGCGGTTCGGCTAAGGAGCCAATATAGGTGAAATAACTCTTATTTTCTGGGAGGAACTGGTTGGGATTAATGGCCACATTGGGTGGCGATACCACCTGATTCTTGACTAGAGGAACACTATTGAGAACGATCTGAAAAACGGCACTCTCTTTAGGCGGGGTGTCCCAGCGCGATTTTTTGGCCGCTTCAAATAATTTTGGGGAGGAGCTAAGCATTACGGCCACAATCACTTGGCTGCCATCAAAATGCTGATGGACAAGGTGGACCGACATCTCAAAGCGCTCTCCATTGAATGCTTCTTCGCTGGGCTTATGAAAATCCAAGCTCATGAGGCGATACTGTTTCTCATTAAAGAAGATGGTGTTGCCTTCTGCGCCAATGATCTCAACGGTCCGTCCGTTATCCATGATGGATAAAAAGAAGGGGCGATACTCAAAGACCACCGGGCTCAAATCTGCCTTCACCACATTATCAAAATTAATATTGATGGGCGATTGCATTTTTCCCTTGGCACACAATTCGTTTTCTTTATTTAGATTTGCCCAGTTTTCTGGACCGCCAGGACCGTCGGCATAAGTCCACCGAATCTCGGGCACTGGAGACGGTGGGGTCACTTCCGGTTTAGCCACCACAGTTGGCTTTGCTTCAGGTTTGGTTTCTGCTTTAGCAGCAACCTTTTGTTCGGGTTTTACTTCGGGCTTGGGTGGATACGGGGGCGGCAAATCGCTGCTTCGCAAGACAATATCTCCAGAACCCTTATTAATTTTTTGAATCAGCGCTTCAGCCATATCCTGATCGGTGGGCGGTCCACTTTTTGGAGTCGCCGCGGTACTTGATTTAGCAACACTTGGGGCTGTGGGTGCGACCGGTTTAGCAACCACTGGCGGGATTGGGGCAGCGGGT
>VGIH01000218.1 GCA_016867965.1 Betaproteobacteria bacterium
TTCTTGTGAGCGCGGTAGTTGCTACCACCATTTTCTTAAGTGGTACTGAGGTAAATGCGCAAACTACTCCAGCGACCCCAGCGGCAAGCAAACCAAAACCCTATATGAATATGGGCCGTAATGCGACCCCTGCAGAAGTAGCGGCCTGGGATATTGACGTGCGCCCAGACTTTAAGGGCTTACCAGCTGGCTCGGGCTCGGTTGCAAAGGGTCAAGAGCTTTGGGAAAAACAATGCGCAAGTTGCCACGGCACCTTTGGTGAATCCAATGAGGTGTTTACACCCATTGCTGGAGGAACCACGAAGGACGATATTAAAACTGGTCGGGTCGCATCGTTGATGAGCGATAAGCAACCCCAACGAACCACGATCATGAAGGTGGCAACGATCTCAACGCTTTGGGATTATGTCCATCGCGCCATGCCATGGAATGCACCTCGATCGCTCACGGTCGATGAAACCTACTCCTTGGTTGCTTTCATGCTGAATCTCAGTGAAATGGTTCCTGACGACTTTGTGCTCTCGAACAAAAATATTGCGCAAGTGCAAGGCATGATGCCTAACCGCAATGGCATGACCCAGAAGCATGGCTTATGGACGGTGAAGGGCGCACCCGATATGAAAAATACGGCATGCATGGTCAACTGTACTCAGCACGTTGCGATCGGATCGGTATTACCAGACTATGCTCGTAATGCGCACAATAACTTGGCAGAGCAAAACCGTGAGTATGGTCCGTATCGTGGCGCTGATACCACAAAGCCGCCAGTGGCTGCTTTGCCGTCTGCCGGCATGATGATGGTATCGACTGCGAGCGCTGCAGCACCCAAAGCAGCAGGCCCGGCAGATTTGTTTAAGAAAGAAAACTGTTCAGCGTGTCACGCACCTGCTGCGAAATTAGTGGGCCCATCGATTGCTGATGTTGCCAATAAGTACAAAGGAGTTGCCAATGCCCAAGCCATGCTTGAGAAGAAGGTGAAGGCGGGTGGTGCAGGTGTTTGGGGTGCAATTCCGATGCCTGCGCAGACCCAGTTATCTGATACTGACAACAAGACCTTGGTACAGTGGATGTTAAATGGGGGAAAATAGTTAAAGGGTTAGCACTTACTGAAGTAGGGTTTTATACACTTTATAGTTTTAGGTAAGCAACAACTAATGAGTAGCAGTTGATAACAAGGAGTTTTTATGGATATGCAACGACGTGATGTACTGAAGTATTCAGCCATCTTTGGCTTGATGGCTTCAGCAGGTTTGATTACTCCTGCGCAAGCGCAAGAGTGGAACAAAGCCGCCTTCGAAGGAAAAACTTTGGATGATGTGTTCAAGGTACTAGGTGCCGGTAAGCCAGAGAATTCAGCTGCAATCACGATGATTGCTCCGGATATTGCCGAGAACGGTGCCGTAGTTCCTGTTGGCATTAACACCACTCTTAAAGCCCAGCAAATGGCAATTTTGGTGGACAAGAACCCAAGCGCCTTGGCTGCTCAGTTCTTCATTCCAGCCGGTACCGAGCCATTTGTCACAACCCGGATCAAGATGGGTCAAACCTCCAACGTTTACGCTTTAGTGAAAGCCGACAACAAGTGGAGCGTGGCTGTGAAAGAAGTGAAAGTAACCCTGGGTGGTTGCGGCGGTTAATGATTAAACCGATTAGTCAATTACATATTTAACGAATTAGAGAGGAAGCAAAATGTCAGATCCGATGCGCGTACGAGCAACCGAGAGCGGCGGTGTGGTGGATGTCAAAATCCTAATGAAACATGATATGGAAACTGGTCAGCGCAAAGATGCGTCTGGCAAGGCGATTCCAGCATG
>VGIH01000219.1 GCA_016867965.1 Betaproteobacteria bacterium
TGGATGCCTATCGCAAACTCACGCGTGAGCATGCTGATATCTCAACGGTGGTGGAGCAGTTTGGGCTTTACAAAAAAGCAGAGGCGGATGCAAAGGCTGCGAGCGAAATGCGCCTTGACCCTGAAATGAAGGACTTTGCCGACGAAGAAGAAAAAGATGCACAAGCGCGCATGGCAGATCTTGAGAAAAGCCTGCAAACCCTTTTACTCCCCAAAGATGAAGACGATGGGCGCAATATCTTCTTAGAAATCCGAGCGGGCACTGGTGGCGACGAAAGTGCCTTATTTGCAGCTGATCTACTGCGCATGTATTCCCGCTTTGCCGAGCGTCAGGGCTGGAAAACCGAGATAGTCAGTCAAGCCGAGTCCGATCTTGGGGGCTATAAAGAGGTGATCGTGCGCTTAGCCGGGAATGATGTCTATGCCAAGATGAAGTTTGAGTCCGGTGGCCATCGGGTACAGCGCGTCCCGCAAACTGAGACTCAGGGACGGATTCATACCTCGGCCTGCACGGTTGCGGTGATGCCCGAAGTGGATGAAATTGAGAGTGTCAAAATTAATCCAGCAGAGATTCGGATTGATACCTTTCGGGCCTCGGGTGCTGGTGGACAACACATCAATAAAACAGATTCCGCAGTACGGATTACTCACCTTCCTACCGGAATAGTGGTGGAGTGCCAAGACGATCGCAGCCAACATCGCAATAAAGATCAAGCGATGAAGGTCTTGGTCTCACGCATCATGGATGCCCAACGGCATGCACAGCAGCAAGAACAAGCCCAAACTCGAAAATCCTTAGTGGGTAGCGGCGATCGGAGTGACCGGATTCGTACCTACAACTTCCCCCAAGGCCGCATTACCGATCACCGTATTAATCTCACCCTCTACAAAATTGATTCCATGATGGATGGTGATATTGGCGATCTATTAAATGCTCTTGCAGCCGAACATCAAGCTGAACTGTTAGCCGCTATGGGCGATGCGTAATCCGCATCATGGCCAATACGATTGCCGCTCTCCTTGAGAACACAAGACTCAATAGAACCGATGCCAAGGCCTTGCTGGCGCATTTGCTTGACAAACATCTAGATTGGCCGCGCTCTGCTCTGATTTCTAAAGATCAAGAGGCCCTCCCCTATGAACTTCTCATTGCCTGGAAATCTCTAGAAGCCCAGCGCGCATCTGGGGTACCCGTGGCTTATCTCACAGGAGTAAAGGGTTTTCATAGAATTGAGCTCATGGTCAATGGAGACGTGTTAATCCCCCGCCCTGAGACCGAGCTCTTGGTGGATCTTGCACTAGAAGAAATGAAGCGTATTCATGCGAGCTCCCCCAATCAAACCATTCAGATTCTGGATTTGGGGACGGGCTCTGGAGCGATTGCTCTAGCGATTGCCCATGCATGCACCATCGGTAAAGTGCCGATCAATCTGGGCATTCTGGGGGTTGATCAATCGACTGCCGCGATTGAACTCGCCCGCGAGAACGCCAAAACCTTGGGGCTTAACCATATGGTCGAGTTTTTACAAAGCAATTGGTATGACGCAATACCCGATCGATACCTAAACACGTTTGATGTGATTGTCAGCAACCCCCCTTATATCCAAAAGGATGATCCCCATTTGTTGGATGGCGATCTACGCTTTGAGCCTAAAGCGGCTCTTACCGATGATGGCGATGGCCTGTCGTGCATTCGGGAGATTGTGAATCACGCCCATCATTACTTAAAGCCTGGTGGACTGATTGCCCTCGAGCATGGCTATGATCAGGCGGCTGCGGTTGCTCCGCTCCTA
>VGIH01000220.1 GCA_016867965.1 Betaproteobacteria bacterium
AGCCAAGTAGGATGGCAGCTTAGCGGAAAAAGAATACTTCGTGTACATAGACTCACTTAATTCGAAAGGCATTGGAAGAATAAGCAAAGACGCCGATTGCAAAGACTCATGAAAGGCGTCGTCAGCGATGGGTGCGGCACTCACCGAAAGAAAGTCTATGTATTTATCACCAATGCCTTGAAAAAAATGTGCGTCGTTGCTACAAGATATCTCCAACTTTAATGGCTTCGATAACTTTGAGCCATGATTAATATTTTTAATCGCGTTTATTATTGAGAAAATCGCTCTATCGTGTACTTTTTGCAATAGCGTGCCAACATATCGAACAATGTAACTGTCAAGCTCTCTACTCGCTTTGTAATTCGGTAAACGAGCCAGATTTATCCCGTTGTGCAGCACATCGAAATGTAATTTGAACCTCGCTTCGTATTCCCGCTTCATCCCGTCTGATATGACATAACGAACAGCAGCCGCGTGCAAAAGCTTTTGGATCTGGCGGTCTAGAACCGGCCGGAGAATCCGCGAAAGAAAGCCATAGCTGTTTCTGCCGCGATGCCAATCGTCCATGAAATGCACAATCAGCTTTGCAGAAAGATCTCTCGTCAATAAGACTACAAGTCGGTTAAGTCCGGGACTACCAAAATTTGTGTAAATAATGTCGGGATCAAAATTCCGTGCATTTGCAAGAATCTTTCTGTAACCCAACAGTATTGATGGCCTTGTTGCATTTCCAACGAAAAGCTCAACCAATGACTGTAGAAAACGGGATCTAGTTTTTACGGATTTGCGTGCTGAATCAGGCGAAGAATTCCGACGCTGAATCCCCAAAACATGTTCTGTCAATGGGAAATGGGTAAAACCAATTTTACGAAGACTAATTACCCCCCCACAGTCCATTGACATTACCTCGAAAGAGCGCGTATGCAAAAACAAGTTACTTTTCAAGATCGCACCGCCTGAGATATCGGCGAAGCCCTCTTGAGATATCACTAGCACACTTACCTTGGTTTTCATAGGCGCAGTAAGTTGCTCTTGCCTGATAGCCACCTAAAGAAATACCTGAGGAAGTCGTTCTTCGACAATCGGTCAAACCTTAGCCGCACTCCGTGTTGCAGCATTAAAGAGTATGTCCTGCTCAAGGACTCAGCGTACGACTTATACACTAAGCTCTTCATAGGCTCTTCATATTTGAGTGGACCGCTATAGGCCCAGAATGTGCGCCTCGAGTAAATTTTGAAGCCTTGCATGTGATAGAGATAAAGGCGCTTCCCGTGGCAAACTAATTCTCCGTCAATTACTTCAACCGAATTTGCATCAATATTCCAAGGGGCAGCATTTATCCCTAAACAGGTGTTCTCGAATACGCCGGAAAATCTTGCTCCTAACTCCTCAAGATATTTTTGATCAGCGTATATGTTTCCCTGGGGGTTTGCGGAGGTGCTCTCCACGCATCGATCTCTCCACCACTGAACTGCCTCCTTGCCTAGATCACTTTTTCGAAAGCCAACTACACCGGCGTTATAGAAACCCACCCGGAGTATAAAACTCGAAAAATAGGAGTCTTTCGGGAAGTGCGGACATAAAAATACATGAGCAGCCGAGTCAAGCGAGAGGAGCAGAGGACCCAAGGCCGCGAACGAAAACATATCTGAGTCTAAGTAAATTATCCAATCGTTCGTAGACACTTGCCCCATTAATGAAGCGACGATGATTGGCTTTAGCGCCCAGTGAAACTCTGAATTGGAGCGGTTCGTTATTCGCTTAAGTTCTTTATCCGTAATAAGTTCAC
>VGIH01000221.1 GCA_016867965.1 Betaproteobacteria bacterium
ACAACGCATTGAAGTTAGTCTGGCTGGCCACAAAATCACGCTTGCAACCTCAAGCGATCACGAGCTATTGCTACGCGAAGCCTGCTCTTTGGTGGATGAACAAATCAAGTTGGCTCTTGCTAGCGGCAATAAGAGTATTGAGCGCGCAGCGATGATGGCTGCCATTAAATTAGCGGGTGACCTGATTCAGGCTCAGCAATCCATAGCGCAAGCCTCTACTGCCCCTACGATTGATCCAGAACAACTAAATCTGATTGAGCAAGAAGTGAACGCACTTGAACAACAAGTCGACTCTCTAATCAAAACACTTTCCCTGCCTGGTGCGCCAAGGCCAATAGTTCCTTGAACCGATGCGTAAGCATACGGAACGGGTATTGCAGTATGGGCGCGAGCGTCTTATCGATTTACAGTGTGGGTCCGTCCGACACTCCCTGAATCATTTGATGCACCCGAAGTATTGCTACCGTACCACCTTGAACTTTAGGGTTCAGGATGACGGTCTAGCGACCAAGGCGGGGATCCTTTCATGTTTTTGACTGACATTGCAATCCTCCTAGTTTGTGGAGGATGTGCTGGGTTCTTGGCGGGCCTTCTTGGGATTGGAGGCGGGATGATTCTGGTTCCCTTCATGATCATTGTCTTTAATCACCAGGGTTTTAGCCAAGACATCATTGTTCATATGGCAATTGCCACCGGCATGACCACCATTTTGTTTACCTCGCTCTCGGCTATTCGGGCTCATCATCGCCACGGCTCAATTGACTGGAAACTGGTTGCGGGCTTTACCCCCGGAATCATTGTTGGCAGTTTTTTTGGGGGTAGCGAGTTATTTGAGGCGTTTAATACCGGTTGGCTTTCCCTATTCTTTGCGGTCTTTATTGTGTACACCTCGATTCAGATGTTCATTAATAAAAAGCCCAAGCCCGAGCGCGAACTGCCTGGGAAGCCAGGCTTGTTTTCTTATGGCGCCTTCTCTGGAGGCTTGTCGAGCCTATTGGGTGCTGGCGGTGCCTTTGTCACGGTACCATTCATGATCTGGTGCAACGTAAGCCCCCATGTGGCGATGGCAACCTCCTCGGGGCTAGGATTTCCGATTGCACTTGCTTCAACCCTCGGTTACGTCTTTGGCAGTTTTGGTCGACCTGACTTGCCCGCTGGCTCTTTTGGTTTTATCTATCTACCTGCAGTTGTTTGCATCGTAGCAACGAGTATTTTCACTGCTCCGTTAGGGGCAAAGTTAGCTCGCAAGCTCAATGTCGTTCAGCTCAAACGTGTCTTTGGGGTAATGCTGATGTTCTTGGCGCTCTTTATGTTTAATGAGGCCCATAAAGCACTGAGTGCTTAATGACTGTACTGCTGACGCAACACGTTCTTTTGCACCTTGCCCATTGCGTTACGCGGTAATCCCTCGACTATTTCAATTCGCTTAGGAACTTTAAAGTTCGCAATCTTTGATTTCAATGCATCGATCATAGACTGGCTATTGAGTTTAGCTCCAGGCTTTAGAACCACAATCGCCATGACTGCCTCACCAAAATCTTTATGCGGAATACCAATCACCGCGCTTTCCTCAACCCCATCCATATCATCAATAAAACTCTCGATCTCTTTTGGGTAAACGTTATAACCACCCGAGATGATTAAATCCTTATTGCGGCCGACGATGCAAAGATAGTGATCGGGAACCTTGCCGGCACTGGTCTCACCACCCCAGCGACCCACATCACCGGTTTTAAACCAACCATCGTTCGTGAACTCCTCAGCGGTCTTCTCCGGCATGCGCCAGTA
>VGIH01000222.1 GCA_016867965.1 Betaproteobacteria bacterium
GAGTGGCGGGGATCTCGCTGAATAGCCTCCCAGAGCAGTTCTACATCCTTGGGCTTACCCTCTAGTATCTGCCCAAAACGGCCATTATCAAACGATAAAACGCCAGTAACGTTTAAGCTCTTATTGCGGCGTGACGCCTTATCAACCAGCTGCATTAATGCCAAGATACCAAATTCTTCGGTCGCATCACTCACATAGGAGAGGCTGACCAAATCCAGTTCGGTGTAGTTTTCTTCGGGAAAGTATTTAGTCGCTGGTTTTGGCACAGTAAGTTCATCTTAGTGTAATTCTAATTTTTAGCAAGTATTGCGATGTTGCTTGCTGTGGTTGCAGCGCAATATGACTAGGATTTGTCCTCTTCTTTCTTTTTCAGATCCTTCTCGCGTTCTTTCTTGAGGTCACGCAATTGCCACCAGGCAAAAAGTAGCACTCCTCCGAATACGAGGACGACCTCAATTAGAATAATTGGTCCAAAATCATCCATCGCAAAGCCCTATTCAGTTAGTCGTTCCCAAGCAGCAACGCTTTAATCGAGCGTAAATTTTTGTATTCCAACACTGCCTCACTCATGGATTGAATACTCGCACAAATTTGTATGCGTTGCTCTGGGTTTTGCCAAAACGTCATCAACGGGCAAACCTCAACTTTTACTAGAAATAAACTGGCTCGCCCCAAAGAGGTGTTGATTGGCATGGTGGTTTGTGTTTCAAGCCGGTAATACAAATCCTCAACCCTTTTGGGAATCGCTTTTGACTTTCGTAATGGATGCTGACTTAACTCCGCACTATTACTAATCGTCCAGACATAGCGTCGAAAGGATCCTTGCTGGGGATCACTCATCACGTGGGCAATTTTTGGGCTGGCCTGCACCAGTCGCTCCCCATCGGCTACTGGATGATGAATTTGTGCAAGCGCCATACCTAGCCGTTTTGCAGGCACCCAACTGCTTGGAAAGCAAAAACAGATGGCGGTGAGAACATCGTTTTCTAGGAGAGCTACATCTTCATTGAGGCATAAAGCTAAATCCTCAATCCTTTCAATTGGTGATGCATTTGCGCAATTTAAGGCGGTAGCTGCCTTAGAAATGAGTTCGCGTGTCTGTGGAGTATCGCTCTGGGCAAATAGCTCGGGTCCAAGAAGGTCAAGCTCACGACGCTTGGCATCCAAATAGCGAGGTTCCGGATTTGGGTCAATCAGCGGGCCCTCGTATCGAGTCATTTTGGGCGAGGTTGTGTATGGCACCTCAACCACAAAGGCAGGCTGTTTAACGGATGCGCTCAATTTTGATGCGATTAATGCTAAACAATGATCCAATCATGGCATTCAGAATGGCAATAAAAATGCTAGCAAAGAAGGCTGTCCAAAATCCGGAGAGCACGAAGCCATTCACTAGCTGAGCAACTAACATTAGAACTAACGCGTTGATCACCAGTAAGAAAAATCCAAGACTCAGGATGGTGAGCGGCAAAGTAAATACGATGAGCAAGGGGCGAACAACGGCATTGGCTAGTCCGAGAACCAAAGCAGAAATAATCAAGGCTCCCGAGTCATCAAATTGCAAGCCATCGAATACATAGGTTGCCGCCCATAGCGATAAGGACGTAATAGCCCAGGTCAGCATAAATAGGGTCATGATTCTCTCTTCGTAGGAATGTTTAAAATCGAGTATAAGGAATAATCATGGGTTCACCAGATAAGGCGCAGAAGCGGCCTCTCTCCAATAAAAAACTATTACTTAGTAAGTG
>VGIH01000223.1 GCA_016867965.1 Betaproteobacteria bacterium
ATCCAAACAATTGGAGCTCTCACTGGATCTAGCGGATTTACGTGGCTACCAGTACCACAGCGGGGTCATGTTTGCTGCCTATGTGGATGGCTTGCCCCAACCCATTGCGCGCGGTGGTCGTTATGATCATGTCGGTCAAGCCTTTGGACGCTCACGTCCTGCAACGGGCTTCTCACTCGATTTACTGACACTTGCCGACTTATCTAATATCTCAGTCAAGCGTCAAGCGATTTTTGCACCCTGGTCGAATGATCCAGATCTAAATCGTCGTATTGATGAGTTACGTGCTGCAGGCGAGGTAGTAATTCAGGCACACAAGGGCGATGATGCAAATTCGGAGGAGTTTGAGTGCCAACGCGAACTCGTGAAACAAGGTGCCAGTTGGGAACTAAAATCGCGCGTCTAGTCGCTTGATCACTACAATAAAGCGAAATCAATAAAAAACGAAGTGGAATGCATATGAGTAAGTCTCAGGGTCGGAATGTTGTTGTGATTGGAACGCAGTGGGGTGATGAAGGAAAGGGTAAGGTGGTCGATTGGCTTACCGATCATGCACAAGCCGTCGTACGTTTTCAGGGTGGACATAATGCTGGGCACACACTCATTATTGGTGGCAAGAAAACCATCTTGCGTCTGATTCCCTCGGGCATCATGCACCCCCAAGTCATTTGCTATATCGGCAATGGCGTGGTGCTTTCACCCGAAGCCCTATTCAAGGAGATTGGTGAGCTCGAAAGCGCTGGCTTGGACGTGCAGGGACGCTTAAAGATCTCTGAGGCGGCGACTCTGATTTTGCCGTACCACGTTGCGATTGATCATGCTCGTGAGAAAAAACGTGGCAGCGATAAGATTGGTACGACCGGTCGTGGGATTGGGCCCGCGTATGAAGATAAAGTAGCAAGGCGCGCACTGCGGGTACAAGACTTTTTTTACCCTGAACAATTTGCTGCCAAGTTGTGCGAGAACCTGGACTATCACAACTTTGCATTGACCCAGTATTACAAGGTTGATTCTCTGGACTTCAATCGCGTACTCGACGAAGCCATGTCCTATGCCGAGCGCATTAAGCCGATGGTGGTTGATGTCTCAAGCGCACTCTATGCCGCTGAACAAGCAGGCCAAAACCTTCTCTTTGAGGGCGCTCAAGGAACCTTACTTGATATCGATCATGGCACTTATCCTTTTGTCACCTCGAGCAATTGCGTTGCTGGTAATGCCGCTGCTGGATCGGGTGTAGGCCCAAGTTCACTGCATTACATCTTGGGCATTACGAAGGCCTATTGCACCCGAGTGGGTGCTGGGCCATTCCCCAGCGAGCTCTATGACCATGAGAACCCCAACAAACAAGATCCGGTGGGCATTCGGCTCGCTGAGGTTGGTAAAGAGTTTGGATCGGTAACTGGACGACCACGGCGCACTGGCTGGCTCGATGCTGCTGCATTGAAACGTTCGATCCAAATTAATGGACTCTCTGGCTTATGCATTACTAAACTAGACGTGCTCGACGGCGTTGAGACCATTCGTCTTTGTGTGGGCTATAAACTAGATGGCAAGACCTTGGATGTATTGCCACGCGGTGCTGAAGCGGTGGCACGCTGCGTACCGATCTATGAAGACTTTAAGGGCTGGACCGAGAGTACGGTTGGGATTACCGATTGGAACAAGTTACCTAAAACCGCCCAAGACTACCTCAAACGCGTACAAGAGATCTGCGGTAAACCGATTGCGATGGTCTCTACT
>VGIH01000224.1 GCA_016867965.1 Betaproteobacteria bacterium
CCTAATAAATCTCAGGATCTGCTCCGGATCCTCCAGCGGATTTGGTTTCTAAGAAATCAAAATCACAGCCATGATTGGCTTGCATGATGTGGGCGCTATACATCTTGCCAAAGCCTCGATCAAACTTTTGTGGTGGCGCTTGCCAAGCACTTTTGCGTTTTGCCATTTCCGCATCCGAAATTAATACATTGAGTTTGCGGGCTGGCACATCCAGTTCGATCAAATCACCATCGCGCACAAAGGCGAGTGGACCACCTACATAAGACTCTGGCGCAACGTGCAAGATGCACGCGCCGTAACTGGTCCCGCTCATGCGCGCATCAGAGATGCGGACCATGTCGCGCACTCCTTGCTTGAGTAACTTTTGGGGAATGGGTAATTGCCCCCACTCGGGCATCCCAGGTGCACCCAAGGGGCCGGCATGTTGCAAGACAATGACCGAGTCTTTATCAATATCGAGCTGTGGATCATCAATGCGTACTGCTAAGTCATCGTAGTTCTTAAAAACAACGGCTTTACCAGTGTGTTTGAGTAAGTTCGCTTCGGCCGCAGGTGGTTTAATTACAGCGCCATCGGGCGCAAGGTTACCTTTAAGAACTGCCAAACTATCCCGAGGAACAAGGGCATTATCGGGAGATCGAATCACCTCGGGTTGATAAACCTTGGCATCGGCAATCAGCTCACCTAGGGATTTACCGTCAACGGTGTGTTGCTGCAGATCTAAAAAGGGCGAGAGTTGCTTGAGCAGGGCACGTAAGCCACCGGCGTAATAAAAATCTTCCATTAAATACTGACCTGCGGGCCGTAAATTTGCCAGAACAGGAACACGTCTTGCCAGCGCATCAATGTGATCAAGCGTGAGCGGAAATCCAGCACGTCGTGAGACGGCAATCATATGAACCACGGCATTCGTGGAACCAGCAAGGGCTAAGACCGTAGTCATTGCGTTATCAAAGGATGTTTTGGTGAGAATATCCGAGGGCTTAAGATCTTCCCAAGCCATCTCCACAATACGTCGTCCTGTGAGGCTTGCCATTTGTGCATGGCGTGCATCGCTCGCCGGAATCGAGGCAAACCCGGACAAGCACAAACCCAACGCTTCAGCTGCGCTCGTCATGGTGGAGGCAGTTCCCATCGTCATGCAATGCCCTGGGGAGCGTGCAATGCCATTCTCGATGTTTTGCCAATCACTCTCCGTAATATTGCCGGCACGTAACTCAGCCCAGTATTTCCAGACATCGCTACCGCTTCCTAAATATTGACCTTGATAGTCACCCCGTAGCATCGGACCTGCGGGTAAAAAAATGGTGGGCAAGTTCATGCTAATGGCGCCCATCAGTAAAGCAGGAGTCGTTTTGTCGCAACCGCCCATCAACACACATGCATCGGCAGGGTAGGAGCGCAATAATTCTTCGGTTTCCATAGCCAACAGATTGCGGTAGAGCATGGTGGTGGGTTTTTGAAATGGCTCCGATAACGTAATCGCTGGCATTTCAACTGGAAAGCCACCTGCTTGCCAAATGCCGCGTTTTACTTCTTCAGCACGTTGTCGAAAATGCGCATGGCAGGGATTAATATCGCTCCAAGTATTAATGATCGCAATGACGGGTTTGCCTGCATAATCTGCGCGGGTGTACCCCATTTGAGCCGTCCGTGATCGATGACCAAAACTACGTAAGTCCTTCAC
>VGIH01000225.1 GCA_016867965.1 Betaproteobacteria bacterium
TCTTCAACATAATCAATGACTAGATTGGCGGTTTGATTTTGTACATCGTCATCAGTGCGCCATGGTTTTGTGATTACCATTCCACCGACATTAATCGCAACGCGACCCAAAATAGGCTGACTGAACGTAGGCTTGATTGTGACAACACGCTCGCCGGCTTGGTCTTTGACAGTGAGCTTAAATGCTTCAGTGCGTCCTCTAAGTTCCGTCACCAGTTGCGAAGGATTTTCTAAAAGCGGCCCGTTATCAACCCTGAGTATCCTGTCACCAGATTTTATGGTTGACCAATTATCTTTACCTTGAACAGCAGCAACGACCTCGTCCCTGTTCTCAAGTTCCGCAAAGCCTATAGGCATCTCCACGGCATCAGCCGCCTTACCTGCCCTTAGCAGGTCTAGTATCTTGCAGACATGCCGAATAGGGACTGCAAAACCGAGACCTTGCGCCTTTTCGCTCTTAATACCGGCAAAATTTACACCCACAACTTTTCCCCGGTCGATGTCAATCAAGGGCCCGCCAGAGTTGCCGGGGTTTAATGCGGCATCAGTCTGAAGCTGCTCTGCTGGGTAATTATAGCGGACTGCCGATACTATGCCCCTTGTGGCTGTGAATTTGAGGCTCCACGGGTGACCAAAGGCCGCAACATTCTTACCGTTCGGAGCTGGTCCCTCGCAGGCGAGATCGGCTGTCTTCGCATTCAAGGGAATGTCAGCTTTTGGTATGGATAAAACCGCGACATCAAAATGTGTATCTACGAAAACGCGCTTTACCGATTTAAAATCGCCATTAACGAAAGCGACATCAATCTTGGCTGGAGAACGGGTCGCAACGTGAGCATTTGTTAGGATCCACCCTCTCTCGCGATCTATTAAAAAGCCAGCTCCACTGGCGGTACCGGCGCTATCCCAATTCAGGGCGTATCTGACCTGAGATCGCACGCGAACCGTGTAAAGGGAGGCGTCCTGTAAGATTTGATCCAACGATTTGTTATTAGCCTCGTCCGCTAACGTCGTAACTGGTGCTAAACCAACCGTGAATGAGCTTGTCACAAGAAATACAAGAACTAATCGAAACATATGCAACTCCCAAGAAGGCAGCATTTGGAGCATGTTTCGTTAGTTGACGGAGGTCAATCGAACCGTGAGAAAATCAGAAGATATCAACTATTAATTGACTAAAATAAAAAGTGTCAGAGCATTAGTCAACCTTAGAGACGTCAAGTCAGTATCTCCCTTTCCGATCTAGGTAACCATTACTGCAATCGGGATAGGGTTTGAAAGTTACAGTTAGCGCAGTACTTAGGTTAATATCGGATTGATTATGTTTGTTCATATAATAAAACTATTTTAGGCAGACTTATTTTTTCATAGTTGCGTAAGTCTCATTCAAAATGTCCAACCAATCTCTATCACCGTATTTTTCCTTTATTTCATTAATCGACAGTGGTTTTAGTGCAATTTCCATTCTTGATCGTAATTCCTCTTTACTTAATCCCTTTGTTCGCGGCCACGACATTAGTTCATGAAAAGCAACATCCATAGAGTACGCCCAAATGTCGAGCATACCACACACTCTTATTTTTCGATAATTTGAGCCAGCTTTCGAATAGCAATTGGGTATCGTTTGTATAACTACACCAGTAA
>VGIH01000226.1 GCA_016867965.1 Betaproteobacteria bacterium
CGCTTGGATCGTTTAGCACCCTTGTTTCTAGGGGAAAACCCAGGAAAATAATGGGCAGCAGCCCAGCCCATCAGGCTTCCGAGTAGTAAATAAGCCAAAAACCCCATTCAAAACGCCCCTATTAGCCCCAAGAAACCTATAATTATCAATATGAAGCTGTTGACTTTGGGCATTAACCATCACACAGCGCCAGTTGCCGTTCGGGAAAAAGTGGCTTTTGATCCCGAGGGTCTGCTTGACGCATTATCCGACCTACGCTCCCATTTGGGTGGCGTTAATCGTGGCGGCATGCCTGAGGCAACCATTCTTTCCACCTGCAATCGTACCGAACTCTATTGCGCCGCTAATGATCCTGCCTCCGAGGGTGAGTTTCATGAGGCAACGTTTGATTGGTTAGCCAAAAGCCAAAATTTAGCACCCAGCGTTTTACAACCTCATATCTACACACTACCCCAATCAGACGCGGTTCGTCATGCGTTTCGAGTGGCTTGTGGCTTAGATTCGATGGTGATTGGCGAGACCCAAATCTTGGGCCAAATGAAAGATGCGGTTCGCACTGCTAATGAGGCCGGCGCACTAGGAACCTATCTCAATCAACTCTTCCAGAAAACCTTCTCGGTTGCTAAAGAGGTACGTGGTTCAACCGAAATTGGCGCACATTCCATTTCAATGGCTGCCGCATCGGTTCGCTTAGCCGAGCGCATCTTTGCATCGATTAGCGAACAGAAAATTCTGTTTATCGGTGCCGGTGAAATGATTACCCTCTGCGCCACCCACTTCGTCGCTCGCAAACCCCGCGGTGCAGCGATTGCAAATCGTACCGTAGAGCGTGGACAAGAACTGGCGGACTCGATCTCAGCCCAAAACATTGAAGCAGAGTCTTTTCGTCTCAATGACCTGCCAACACGTCTTCATGAGTTTGACATCATTGTCTCGTCCACCGCTAGCCCGCTACCCATCATTGGCTTAGGTATGGTCGAGAGCGCACTAAAGCTCAGGCGCCGCAAGCCCATGGTCATGATTGATCTGGCAGTGCCTCGGGACTTTGAGCCTGAGATTGCTCGCTTAAATGATGTGTATCTCTATACGGTTGATGACTTAGGCACCATGGCCCAAGCTGGTGCTAATTTACGTCAAGCCGCAGTAAGCCAAGCCGAGATCATCATTGAAGAGCGTGTTAGTAATTTCATGCACTGGTTACAAGGCCGTAATGCCGTACCTTTAATCCAAGATATTCAACAGCAAGGCGATCGCCTGCGTCAAATTGAACTTGAGCGCGCACTTAGACGCTTAGTTCGTGGCGATGATCCACAAGAGATTCTCAATGCGATGGCCCAGGGTCTTACTAATAAGTTCTTACATGGCTCCTTACACGCCCTACAACACGCCAGCGGTTCGGAGCGTGACGCTTTACTGAAATTGCTACCCAAGTTATTTGCCACTCACTCCAGCGATAAAAATAATCCGACTGATAGCCATTAGATGAAACCCAGCATGCGTGCCAAGCTGGAGCATCTGGATGCCCGTTTGGCTGAACTCAATACCATTTTGATGCAAGAAGACTCCGCGAAGGATATGGATGCCTATCGCAAACT
>VGIH01000227.1 GCA_016867965.1 Betaproteobacteria bacterium
CACACACTCTCTGTTACTGGGGCGCCGTTAGCGACTGCAATCTCAGCAATCGGTGTTGGCTCAGCGGCGACACTAGCCTCATTGGCTGAAGTGCGTTGATGCCCATGACCTAAGTGTGAGGGCGCTGCACCATCATGAAACTCAAAGTCTTCACGGAACATACCAATCAAGTGCTCTTCTAAGCCCATCATCAATGGATGAACCCAGGTATCAAAAAGAACGTTTGCGCCCTCAAACCCCATTTGTGGCGAGTAACGCGCAGGGAAGTCTTGCACATGGATTGGTGCTGAGATCACAGCACATGGAATCTTGAGACGTTTGGCGGTATGGCGCTCCATCTGACTGCCCAAGATCAACTCAGGCTGTAGTTCCGTAATACGCTGCTCAACCTCGAGGTAATCGTCCGTGATTAAAGCCTCTACACCATACTGAGTGGCTGCTTCTCTCACTTCCCTAGCCAACTCTCGGCTATAAGTACCAAGGCCGACTACCTGAAAACCCATTTCTTGCGATGCAACTTTTGCAGCTGCAATTGCATGGGTTGCATCACCATAGATAAAGACGCGTTTGTTGGTTAAATAGGTTGAATCGACTGATAAGGCATACCAGCGAGCACGCGAACGTTTAGTAAGCTCTTCGATATCACAATGGATTTGTGCAAGCGTACATACTTCCTCAATGAAAGCTTGTGTCGCATTAAATCCGATTGGGATAGTTTTAGTACTGGGTTGCCCAAAGTTTTTACTTAACCACTGGGCTGCGCTATTAGCCACTTCTGGATAGAGCACCACGTTAAAGTCTGCTTCATGTAAACGCGCAATATCTTCAGGTTTAGCGCCCAAGGGTGCAACCACGTTCACGCGCACACCAATCTGTCGCAGCAGCTTCCGAATTTCCACCAAATCATCGCGATGCCGAAATCCCAAGGCGGTTGGTCCTAAGATATTGCAACTTGGTGGCAGTCCAGCGGGTCGTGGTTTGCGTTTTTCTCCTGGAGGTAAAACATAATCTTTACCCAATAAACGCACCATTTGATAGAAAGTTTCTGCAGCTCCCCAATTCTCTTTCTTTTGATAGGCGGGTAATTCCAAAGGCAATACCGGAACCGATAACTGCAACGCTGCTGCTAATCCACCTGGATCATCCTGAATCAATTCAGCGGTACACGATGCACCAACCATGAGTAGGTCTGGCTTAAAGCGTGCATAAGCAGAACGCGCCGCATCTTTGAACAACTCAGCGGTATCCCCACCAAGATCGCGTGCCTGAAATGTCGTGTAGGTCACGGGTGGGCGTTTGTTCATACGCTCGATCATGGTAAAGAGTAAGTCCGCATAGGTATCACCTTGCGGGGCATGCAAGACGTAATGCACTCCCTCCATCGCAGTAGCAATGCGCATCGCGCCAATGTGCGGAGGTCCCTCGTATGTCCACAGTGTTAATTTCATGACCTCTCCTAAGCTGCCAATTTGGTTCTGCGCACCAATGGCCGTGCAAAGAGTTCGGCCAAATCAGCCGCTTGATCAAACCCTT